>DATHPV010000711.1:0-5102 GCA_035483495.1 Puia sp. | reverse complement strand
TTTCGGAGGAACCGTCTTCCCTGTCCGTTACTTTCACTTTATAGTTGTACGTTTTATTGGGGAAATAAAAAGACTTATTGGCTTTGCCAATATCAAATGCAACGACCGGCGGTTCGTTACCTGCCGTTAATTCCATTGATTGCACAGATGATCCTCCTTTATTATCCCTGACAGTAAGGGTTGCTTTATATACTCCGACTTTGGATAAAGTTAATTTTGTATCAGGCTGAGAGATAATTTTACTATACCCGTTCTTCGAAGTAATCCTCCAGGTATATCTGAGAGAATCGCCATCTGGATCTGAACTTGCAGATGAATTGAGCTTTACAGTAAAGGGTATTGATCCACCCATTTTATCTGCCGACATCACAATTTTAGGATTTCTGTTTCCGCCATTATATTCGATACGTATAAGTCTGGCATCGTCATTTGCCGTAAACCAGCCCGTACCATATTCAAGCATATACAAATCACCGTTGTCGGCAAACTCCATGTCCATTGGATTACTAAATTTATAACTGGGCATAAATTTTTCCATGGATTGGTAGTTACCGTCTTTGTCGAGCGTTACGGCGATAACCCATCCGCGCATCCATTCATATATCAGCAGTTTCCCATCATAATATTTCGGAAATGAACGAGGCGCATTTTTAAATTCATCACTATGAAATACGGGACCCGCCATAGCACATCTTCCTCCTGTTCCAACCAGTGGAAATTCTTTTGACTCTGCATAGGGATACCAGATCAGTGCTTTCTGAGCTGGGGGCAGCTCATTAATTCCTGTATTGTTTGGTGAAGTATTGGTTGGCTTTTCAGGATCAAATTTTGGACCTGATGTATTGGCCGCAAAATCAAAACGGTTATATGCTTTATTGTCGCCTACGAAATAAGGCCACCCAAAATTGCCCGGCTTTCTTGCCTGTCCGATTTCGTCCTGTGAAGCTGGCCCTTTCAATGAATCCGGAGTAACAGAATCAGGACCTACATCACCCCAGTAAACATAACCGGTTTTCTTATCAACAGATATTCTGAAAGGATTTCTGCTTCCCATTACAAATATTTCAGGTCTTGTTTTGGCAGTTCCTTTCGGAAAAAGATTTCCATCCGGAATAGTATATGATCCGTCTGGTGTAGGTTTTATTCGTAAAATTTTCCCTCTCAGATCATTTGAATTTGCTGCTGATTTCTGAGCGTCCCAGGGAGACCTTCCTGGTCGCTCATCGATCGGTGCATAGGTAGTCGCTCTCGGACTTGTATTATCGCCCGTAGATAAATACAAATCCCCCTGTGCATCCCACGCTATGGATCCACCGGTATGACAACACTGTTCACGCTGGGTAGCCACTTCAAGCAGAAGTTTCTTCGAATTAAGATCGAGCACGTCACCGTTTAATGTATACCTCGTTAATATATTTTCAGACTTAACCGGATCTGAATAATATAAATAGATCCAATGATTGGTGGCAAAATTAGGATCCTTATTCAATCCCAATAATCCATCTTCCGCTTCAGAAACTTTGCCATCTTTATCCTTGTATTTTGTACTGACTGCTATTGTGGCAATCGTTTTCAGCTGTTTCGTTTTGATATTGTATAGCTTCACCGCGCCATGACGTTCTATAAATAAAATGCGACCGTCATTTAAAACGCTCAGCTCCATCGGCTCATTTAATTTTTCCGCAAGTATCACTTTTGAAAATCTATTTTCTTCCGGCTTAGATTTTGTGTAATCCAGCGGCGCCGGTGTTTCACCACCTGCTGCGTAGAGCAGGCCTGCCCATATATGATTCAGAAAAAGAGGTTCTGAAAATGTTTCATCTGTATGGCCCATATTCGTATAAAAAGAGCGGCCTCCGTCGTAGTCGTGATACCAGCTCATCGGATGATCGTCACCGTTCTTCCCACCCTGATAAGATTTTTCGTCAATCTTTACTAATACGTGAATGGTCGGATCTATTTGTTTGAAACTATAAAATTCATCTTTACGTGCAAAACTATCAGGCATGTTCCTGGTGGCAAAACTATTTTTATCTGTCACATAAAAAGTTCCTGTCTGAATATTATTTGGATTTGGATGATCGAGGAACCAGGCTCCTACCAGTTTTCCATACCAGGGCCAGTCGTACTCACAATCTGCCGCCGCATGTATGCCCAGAAAACCACCGCCTGCCTCAATATACCTTTCAAATTCCTGTTGTTGCACGTCGTTTAGAACATCACCTGTTGTGCTGAGGAAAACAACTGCATTGTACCGTTTAAGATTCGCCATATTAAATTTCGTGGCATCTTCTGTAAAGTCAACTGTAAATCCCTTCTCCGATGCCATTTTTACAAAAGCTGCTTTACCAGCGTCAATAGATGCGTGGCGGAAACCCTCAGTTTTTGAAAACACTAAAATGTGGAGTTGCTGTGCGCCTGTATGTCTGAATGCAAAAACTATAACAAGTAAAATCGTGGCTGACACAGCCGTAAGACTCTTAAGCAGATCGTTAGATTTCATGTTGCTTTTATTAAGTTTCCCTTTATTTCGTCGTACAGGATTATTACTATCCGGCACAGCTTTCGGGGATAGATATACAACGCGACTAATTTAG
Source organism: Puia sp. (assembly GCA_035483495.1). GTDB lineage: Bacteria > Bacteroidota > Bacteroidia > Chitinophagales > Chitinophagaceae > Puia. The sequence goes on along the minus strand of DATHPV010000711.1, from coordinate 2,505 downwards.
CTCCTTTTCTTAAGTAAATTGCCCGTGAAATAAATTAAGTGATATGAAACAGCAAATCATTCCCATGCTTTCTTATGAAAAGGGTGCAGATATGATCGATTGGCTATGCAACGTGTTTGGGTTTATCGAAAAAACAAAGTGGCTTGATGATAATGGCAGATTAACTCATGGAGAAATTGCGATGGGGGAAAGTATTATTATGCTCGCCAGCCCTACTCCGGATTACAGAAGTCCTGCCAGCATCAGAAAGATTTCTGAAGACCTCGCAAAAATGTACACGATACCCTATATCATAAATGGCGTGTTAGTATATGTAGATAATATTGAAAATCACTTTAAACATGCAAAAGCAAATGGCGCGATTATTCTGACAGAAATTGAAAGAGGGGGGCCTGGTACGAGATATAGAGTGGAAGATTTAGAAGGTCAGCGCTGGATGTTTATGGAGCGCGGTTAATTCAACTTTTAGGTGGCACTGGAATAAGTCCGTAATTAGCCATAATCGTTTTCAATTTTCCGGTGTCGGGAGGGCCCGCGACATTTGCGACTTCGGCAATTTCCCTAAAATATTCGGGACCAAGAAGTGCGGGTGTGATTACTGCCAACACTTTCGCATCTTCCCTGTGAAGATTTTCAAAACCATGTATAGCACCTCGGGGAACAAAATAAGTTTCACCAGGCGCAATTTCTATTTTCAGGCCATTCACGGTATAAGTCATTATCCCGGAAACCCCATAGAGTGTTTCGTCGAAATTTTCATGATAGTGAGGTACAGGCATTTTTGCACCGGCGGGAACGGTGAATTCAAACATAGTCAGTGCTCCGTCTGTGTCTTTTGCTTCTGCCAGAAAATCTATGATTAACTGACCGGCTTTAATTGTTTCTTTTTTCATTAATCGAATTTATCGCAAATTGTTTTGGTCAAGTAGGTGTATGCTGACGCTAATATATATATTTATAGAAGTTAGTGTTGGTAAACATATTAAATTTTTTGAGTATAGATGGGTAATGCTGAAAACGAACGTTTGTCTCAATCGTCCAATAACAGAAACTGGAAAAAGTGGGGTCCCTATGTTTCAGAGCGTCAATGGGGTACTATCAGAGAGGATTATAGTCCCGAAGGAAATGCATGGAATTTCGTCAACCACGACCTTGCCCGTAGTTATGCATATCGTTGGGGAGAAGATGGTATCGCCGGATTCTGTGACAGCGACCAGATACTATGCCTCGCACCAGTATTCTGGAATGGCAATGATTCCATTTTAAAAGAACGTCTTTTTGGACTGACCAATGGAGAGGGCAATCATGGAGAAGATGTGAAAGAGCTTTATTTCCATTTGGATTCTTCGCCCACACATTCCTATTGTAAGTTTCTCTATAAATATCCTCAGGCTGCATTCCCTTATTTGGAATTGCTGCAGAGAAATAATAAGAGCCGGATGGCTCCTGAATTTGAATTGCTGGATACGGATGTGTTTAACGAGAACCGCTATTTCGATTGTTTTATTGAATACGCAAAAGCAGAGATCAATGATATCCTGATGAAGATTACGGTGTACAACAGAGGACCCGAAGCAGCCACCATTCATGTGCTGCCTCATCTCTGGTTTCGTAATTTCTGGAAACACAATGCACGATTCAACAAACCTGAAATCTCATCCGTTTCAACTAATAGTTTACAAACAAAGTCTAACCGTAACGGAAGTTTTTTTCTTTATCACCAGGGAGGCGAGCAGTTATTTTGCGATAACGAAACGAACAATCAGAGGATGTACAATCGTCCAAATGATTCCCGATTCGTAAAAGACGGTATCAACAATTATATCGTTAATAACGAGAACACAGTAAATATAAAAAAACAGGGTACGAAGGCAGCGATCTGGTTAAAAGAAAGAATACAACCCGGTGCATCGAAGACGTTTAAAGTAAGATTGAGCAAAGCAGAAATAGAAGATCCCTGGACCGGATTTGAAGACATATTAATCAAACGCCGTTTAGATACGGATGATTATTACGATCATCTTGGTCCTAAAAATTTATCTCCCGAACACAAAGCGTTACTGAGAAGTTCTTCCAGCGGATTGCTCTGGACAAAACAATTTTACTATCTCGATGTATTCAAGTGGCTTTTTGGAGAACCCAATGAAACCCCACCTAATCGTGTATATAAAAGAAACTATGACTGGCAGCATCTTACCTGCAGGAATATTATTTCCATGCCCGACAAATGGGAGTATCCCTGGTTTGCCGCCTGGGATCTTGCTTTTCATGCAACTACATTTGTTCACATAGATCCTGATTTCGCGAAGCAGCAATTACTCGTGGTTCTTCGCGAATATTACATGCATCCGAATGGACAGATACCGGCTTATGAGTGGAATTTCAGCGATGTAAATCCTCCGGTACATGCTTGGGGTGTGTGGTATGTTTTTGAAGAAGATAGAAAAAAAACAGGTGTTGCTGACTGGGATTTTCTTGAAAGAGCCTTTCAGAAATTGCTCATGA
>DATHPV010000710.1:0-2544 GCA_035483495.1 Puia sp. | reverse complement strand
CTAGAATACACTACTACGGGCGGAGGCGCGAGGCTGGGTATGCTTTTGTTGCACGACGACGCAACGCGTGAATACGCCTACGGACCAGCGCAGGGATTACCAGATTCTAAAATCGGAACTTTCAGCCAGGACTTATATGATCTGGCAAAAAAAAGAGGCTGGATTGTTATCAGCATGAAGAACGACTGGAAAACGATTTTCCCCAAATAAAATTGGGAGCATTCTTTCAGGTTAACTTAAAAATTACCACACTTCTGAAGTTATCAGACACATGGCTTTATCAGTATGCCCCGGGTGCTCAACAATTTTATCACCGGTGCAGGCTTCCGCTTTGAAACAGGCGAGATAGGACGATGCACCCTGAGGAATTTGGACGATAAATGAATAAGGTGCTTCGTCATTTAATTGTTTGTCAGGTAGTAAAATAGGAATCGTAGAGATTTTATTGCTGATAAAATCAGGGAACATAACAATAATCGTTATGCGAAAATGGGTGATGTCTTTTTTCCTTAACAGAAAACGTTTGCTGAATTCATAGTTTACCGTAATGTTTAATATCGAAGAAGAAGGTTCGGCTTCTATTTTCACGCGCGGCGATAAAATTTTGCTCGTAGGATATCGCTGGTTCAGGTCCCAGTATTCAATGCCAAGTACACTATAATCTTTTAAAAGCTTTGCCTGCTTAGCAAAATGTTTAACCAGTTTTTGCCAGATCTGTCCGCCTTTAAAATTCGTCCTGTAAGTGACGAGTGCATCCAGAATGAGCTTAGCCGGTAAATTGCTTCCGATTAAACGCTCACTATGCCCTTTCATCGCGTCATTCAGTGTGGCTTTTTTCCAGGATCCTCTGGCAGCACGTTCATGCTTACCGTAAGTCTTGCTGTTCACAGTTATCATCACCGGAGGATGCTTTCTTTTTTTCCTTGACGTTTTGGATTTGGCCATCTCTTAAAAATAACCAAATTAAACAATTTATAGAGACCTTACAGAGTGATTACAGAGGCCTTATAGAGTTCATTCCGGTTAATGCAACCTCAATGCCACCTCAGATCCGCCTCAGGACCAGGAGTCGTTTAACCATTGTCGGATATGATTTCCAGTTAAAATTATGGGCAGTTTATCGCGGGTCATCCAAATCAATAGAAGTTTGCGGGAAGTATGGTTGAACCACTGGTTGTCCAGCATGGAGAAACCAAAGAGGTATCAAAGAGGTATCAATTCGAACCCATAGGGGTTGATCAGGAAAATTATAATGTATTTAAAAAGACGCTATTTTTTTTGATCGGTGATTTAATCTGATGGAAATGGTTTCCTGCTCAGGAGTTTCAGCATGTTCCGCAACGGGCAATTGTTCAAAAAATTTGGGGCCAATACGATCAATAAATTCTTTAAACGCAGTGGCGATCTGATGAACGACCAGGTCTTCCATTTCAAATAAATCAGCTTCAATAAACTCATGTGTATATTTATTGGACCAAATCAGAATTTCTGTACAGGCATCGATGAGATCGATAACAATTCTTACCCTCGTAGAATCGAAATAAATATTTCCAAAAATTAAAAATTGAACGTTGTATTCGGAGCCAATACTTTTTATTGAGCTGGTTTCCGTTTTAATCTGCTTCGTTGAATTGTAAGAAAGAATCTCAAAATTCGAAAAACGAACAAATTCGGCACTCAACATATGTCCGATATTGTCCGCAAAAGCCAGCCTGGTCCCTGACTTCTCATAGGATTTGAACGGCATGATAGCGATTCTCATCTTATCATTATGTTCGTTTTGGTTTCTTTTATTTTTTTGAACAGCAGTGCCAACATGTTCAGGTGTTATAGATTTGAAAACGGGAATATAACTTCCTTTTGGTATGCTGATATCACAAAAATCTCCGGTTGCCCGACTGGAATAATAAGAGTTCAATGCGACGCGGAGCCGGGATGCGTGAACCCGCACTATACCATCAACACCTGGTTTGAAATCAGATGGCTTGTTCAACCCATACACTGCAATTGTATACTCTTTTATCTGATCTACTCTGCCAGACAGTGTTTCGAGGACGATATAATTCAAAAATTTTCGCAACGTTTCTGAAGATGCAAATAAAGGATGTTCCAGAATTTTATTGACCTGTTTAAGTACTAGTTCATTGGAAAATAATTCTCCGTTCTTCTGCACTTGTTCTATATACATTGAAATTAATTTAGATTAACGAATTATCTTCTCCCACCACCAAAACCACCACCACCTCCTCCACCACCCCATCCACCACCACCTCTGGACGCACCACCCCCACCACCCCACGCACTTGCACCTGCACTGCCTCTTGACCGGTCAGCCGCTGCGCTGGACATTTCACTGGAAGGAGCAGAACCGCCTGGCTTCGAAAAAGAATTCGCACCTGTACTTTTAGCAGCGGATGATTGCGCCGATGAATATTGTGATGAAGATTTGGCGGCAGATGATTGAGCTGATGAATTGTATTTTGAATTGTCACCCTGTGACCAGGAGCCACCGTTGTTGCTGTAAACATTGCCGTCCTTACTCGC
>DATHPV010000709.1:0-2966 GCA_035483495.1 Puia sp. | reverse complement strand
AAGCCTAAAGCTTAAAGCCTAAAACTAGTATAAGAGTATACGAGTATAAGAATTGAATTTATAATTCATAACCCATAATTAAAAAAGTTTTAAGCTTTAGGCTTTAGGCTTTAGGCTTTAAGCTTTCTAAATGGATTACCGAACTAAATACCGGAGTTTCATTAACAGCTACTATCTCAGTGAAGGTATTCGCATTACCGCGGGACTCACTCTGCCCACGATTATCGGCACTTACCTGCATCATGAAAATATCGGAATTAAAATGTCGATAGGTGCTATTTGTTTATCTATTGTTGATAGTGCAGGTCCGGTCAAACACCGTAAAAATGCAATGCTGGTATGTAATGCAATAATTTTTATTACTTCTTTATTAACAGGATTTGCAGTGGGATCAGCATTGGCAACGGGATTATTCATTGCAGTTTTTTGTTTCCTGTTTTCCATGATAGGAGTGTACGGAACGAGAGCCGGATCCATCGGTCTCGCGGGCTTATTCGTAATGGTATTGAGTCTTTCTCAACGAAGTACCGCAGAAATTACGCTTATAAATGCAATATCTATTCTTTGTGGAGGAGTTTGGTATATGCTGCTCAGCCTTTCCCTTTATAGCTTTCGTCCCTACAAAGTGACCCAGCAGGCGTTGGGTGATCTCATTCAATCTGCAGCTTCATATATGTTATCGCGAACTGCATTCTATAATAAAAATCCGGACTTTGACCGCATTTATTCAGATCTGCTGGAACGTCAGGCTGAAATTAATGACAAACAAAACCTTGTTCGGGAACTTCTTTATAAAAGCCGCGATATAGTAAAAGAGTCAACCAATACGGGTAGAATTACATTGTTGATATTTATTGATATCAATGATCTTTTAGAACGGATGATGAGCATCCAGCTTCATTATAAAGTTTTTCACCAGTATTTCGACAAATCAGATATACTCGAAAAATTCAGAGATTTCCTTATTCTGTTTGCAGATGAGATGAACGAAACAGGTATCGCATTAATGAGCGGAAGACCTTATGCAATGAACGACAGATTGGAAAAATCGTTTTCAACATTAAAAAAAGAATTTGAGGAATTCAGGTCGCAGGAAATATCTCAGGATAACGTAGAAGGATTTATCGGACTCCGTGCACTTATCAATGCAATCGAAGATTTTGTTTCCCGAATTCATACGATTCAACAATATACCGCGTACGATTTGAAAGATATTAAGAAAGACAGTCGCATACAGAAATATGATCAATTTGTTTCACACCAGGATATAGATGGCAAAGTATTACTGGATAATTTCAACTGGAAGTCCAATACATTTCGACATGCACTTCGGGTATCTTTCGCCACTACGATTGGATTTATTATTTCAGCATTTTTTCCTTTCGGTCACGGGTACTGGATATTACTTACCATCATCGTCATATTAAAACCGGCATATAGCATTACTAAAAGGAGAAATCGCGACCGGCTGCTTGGTACACTGGCGGGTGTGGGAATAGGAGTGATCATCCTGATATTGGTGAAAGACAGACAAATTTTAATTGGGTGTATGATCATCCTGATGATACTGGCTTATAGTTTTATGAGAACCAGGTATCTGCTCTTTGTTACGCTGATGACTCCCTATATTCTCATCGTTTTATATTTATTGAATCCAATTCATTTTACAGAATTGATTTTGGACAGAGTTATTGACACCGCCATTGGCTCGTGTATTGCCTTACTCGCAAATATTCTGTTTTCTCCTGAATGGGCTTACCAGCAATTTGCAGAATATCTCCGAAAGATGCTGGATGCCAATAAAAGTTATTTTGCAGATGTGAGTTCTTTTTTTATCGGAAAGCCCGTAGCAATAAATTCTTATAAGTTATCGCGGAAGGAAGCATATGTGGCTTTGGCGAATATGTCTGATGCGTTGAACAGAATGATTGCGGAGCCAAAAAGCAAACAAAAAAACGCAGAGGTATATCATGAACTTGTAGTTTTGAACTATATGATGTCGACGCATATTGCTACGCTGGCGGGTTACGGAATTGGAACAAACCCGGCTGAGCCTGATGCCGCCTATCTTCCGGTTATCAATAGTGTAATTGCTAATCTGGTTCGTGCGGGGGAGGAACTGCAGAAAATGAGTAATGAAGTCACGCCAGTTTCCGGAAAGCAAATGTCCGCCTTACCAATTAACTCAACTGGTCAGCCTGAGAATAATGAATGGAACGAAAAGGCCGAACATGGAGTTTTGAATCAGTTAAATGAAAAGATTGACGAAATGGTGCAGGTCAGGAAAAATGAAATTCAACAGGGAATTACAACCGTTCATTTTAAAACCAGGCTCTCGGTAATAAAATCCGTAAATGATCAGTTTAATTTCATTTGGAAAATTTCCGACGATCTTTTAAATATCGTTGCGAAATCGAAACTGATCTGTTTTTTTATTTTTATTGAATTATATTATTGAGTATGGAAATAATTCAGTCAATCAGGGATTGGGCAACCGGATTTTTTAATTTGGATGACGTGATCCATATTCTTCATACCGGAGACTATGCTTCGCTGAGAACACTTCATGGTGTATTATCTGTCGTCGGACCTATTCTGCCAATATTCCTCGTACTGGAATTCCTGATTGCCTGTCTGTATCGTAAGTTTAAAGTGATAGATTATAAAATTCCTTTTTTTTCTTACCTGCTTAACGCTTTTATTGGAAGATTTATCTCCATTGCAGCAGTTACGTATATAATCGGTGTGTTCTCACCTCATGCTTTATTCAAATCCGGTTTTACCTGGTACTGGTTTATTTATGGTTATATTATTTGGGAACTGGGTCATTTCGTATACCATTACCTCGCACATAAAATAAGAATATTCTGGTGTCTTCACAGTACACATCACGCACCGGAAACGATGAATCTGTCAATATCATTTGCGCATTTTTTTCTGGAAGCACCCTACGCCGATGTTATCCG
>DATHPV010000708.1:0-3525 GCA_035483495.1 Puia sp. | reverse complement strand
GACGACAGAAACTTACTTATCAGCGCTGCCCTGGCAGGATCAATCTTTTTGGAAAAATCGAATCGGCGAAACATTGACCCCTCAGAGTATCGTGTTTTCCAAATCCGGAAAATGGGATTCAGACACTGAGGTCCGGGTTTCGTCCGATACTTCCTACAAATCAGTAGCATGTATCTTTGGCGATCAGATTATTCTTAAAAAAGGAATTGCTCACCCCTTTCTGAATGAACCGATCGTTTACTATGGTAATCTGGATATTGCAAAAATTGTTAATTCAATTTCTAGTAGAGTTACCGTATCGGGCCTCATTAATAGCTGGACAGATTTAATGTCCAATGAAAGCGCCATGCAACTCGTTCATACATTTAAGCAGTTTGGAATATTGGAAGCAGTATGTTAAGAATATTTTTAGATTCATGCAGAAAGTCTGATATCATCGTCACAAATTGCAAGCATTTTTTTTGCTGCGTTCAGAATTCCTTTCATGGATGTTGCCTTTGTTATAAACTCGTGTGCGCCCATCGAAATAAATTCATCCTTACTGGTAAATAAATCCGAAGTCGTATGAATCACTTTCGGAATCTCCCGGTAACGTGCGGAAGCCTGCAGATATTTAAGAACCTGTTTTCCATTTAAACCCGGCATATTATAGTCTAAAACGATCAGGCATGGAAGTTCGTGATCGTCCAAAGATGATAACATTTCCAACAACTCCCTTCCTCCGGTAACCACTTTCAAGTGGTGACTGTCAGTTAGTTTACGGAAGGCTTCCACCAATAACTCCAAATCTTCCGGATCGTCGTCCGCCAGACAAATTGTGGGTTTTAATGGAGGGGCATTCTTCATAATTCCAGTCTGATATTTTGTATAGGCAATTGCTGTGCCGAACTTTTCCGGTTTATTTCCAACCCTTTTCCTGGAACTAATTTTTTTATCTTCACTGTAAGTTTGAGCTTCAGTAACAAGAGGTAATAAGACTTTGACAGATTAAAAATTGAAGAAAGACCGTTTTCAAAATATCAGATTCAAATACCGTATCCAGGTTTTCATTTTGTTCCTGGTGTTCGGATTTCAGGGATATTCGCAGGAACTCCCTTCAAGTCTGGCACAACAATCAAATGTTAATCCGGTAGATCTCATCGGCGTCATTAGCGAGATGTTTAATAAGAAGGGCCCGCAAAGAAATGATATTATTATTCCGGGAGTTCGTAATGTATCGTTGCTTCCTATTGTAGGTTATGGTCCTGCCAATGGATTTGTTATCGGAACAGCTATAAGTGCAACAAATTTATTGGGTAACCGAAAAAATACCCAACTTTCTTCGGCCCTGCTTTCCATCTCCCTGACAACAAAAAAACAGATTTTATTATGTGCGCGATCAGATATCTATCTGCCCGGCAATACCTGGTATATTCCGGGAGACGTAAGGTTGTTGTTTTTTGCGCAACCCACATATGGCCTGGGAATTTACGGCCTGAATTCAACTTTGAACTTTAATATTGACGGTACAGACCTAAGCAGTCCGGTACTTGAGCAACCCATGCGGTTCAACTATATCCGGTTTTATGAAACCGCTCTCAAAGAGATATCTCCACACTGGTATGCGGGAGTGGGCATCAATATTGATGATCATTTCGATATTCAGGATCAGTCACTAAAACTCGATACACCTAATCAGATAATTACTGCCAACTATTTTTATTCCACCCGGTATGGATTCAATCCGGGTCACTATTCCACCAATGGTTTGATATTCAGGGTAATTCGGGACAGTCGGGATAATCCCATCAATTCTTATAGGGGCATCTATGCGAGTCTGGGTTTTCGGGTGAATGAGAAAATATTCGGAGGTACCCAGAATAGTACAATGCTCTACGCGGAATGGCGGAATTATATACCGCTTCAAAAAGACAAACCCGGCATGGTACTCGCTTTCTGGACATGGGGGCAGTTTGTAACCAGCGGAAATGTTCCTTACCTGGCTTTGCCATCTATTGGGTGGGATACTTACGGCCGGTCGGGAAGAGGATATGTGCAGGGTCGTTTTCGTGGTACCAATATGGTATACGGAGAATCAGAATTCAGAATGCCCATTTCCCGAAACGGTTTATTTGGGGCGGTTGCATTTATTAACGCAACCACAGCCAGCAACCCGACAACGGGCCAGGCTCTATTTAATTCACTGGCTCCGGGATATGGTCTGGGTCTGCGAATAAAAATGAATATGAAAGACAGAACCAATATCTGTATTGACTACGGAAGAGGTAACGGATCACACGGGCTCTATTTCAATATTCAGGAAACATTCTAAATAAACGTACAGATATCATGAAAAAAATATTGATTGTCATTTGTTTTTTTACCAGCGTTGTCAATGCCCAGCCTCCCGATAAGGAAATACGACCCCGTATTATTATTACAGCCGATCCTGAACTCGACGATAATAATTCACTGATACGCTTCTTACTTTATAGCTGCGATGTGGACGTAGAGGGGCTTATTTATGCGAGCAGTGGTTACCACTGGAAAGGAAATGGGAAAGGAACCAAATGGTATGTTCCCGGCCGTGAATATGCACGATTCGGATTAGATACTTGCCCTTGTACAAGCTGGCGCTGGGCAAAGCAAGAACAATTTATTGATGATGCTGTTGATGCTTACAGGAAAGTATATCCGAATCTGAAAATACACAACACGAATTATCCTTCTCCCGATTTGCTAAAATCAAAAATCCGATATGGTAATATTGAATTCGATGGAGACATTTCAAAAAATTCGCCCGGCTCGGAATTAATCAGATCATTGATATTGGATGACAGACCTGGTAAATTATTTATTACAGCCTGGGGAGGTCAGAGCACTATCGCCCGTGCACTTAAATCAATTCAGGAGGAATTCGAGAATACAGTACAATGGGAAGCTATTAAAAAGAAGATATCGGGAAAAGTAGTTTTACTGCCATCCGGCGACCAGGACGATACCTATGCTAAATATATCAAACCTAACTGGCCGGATATAGATTACCGGCAATTTAGCGGCGGACCTAATTATGGTTATGGTGCCCAGTTGCGGGCAAAACCAGAAGATTCAATTTATTTGACTTCTTCCTGGATGAAGGAAAATGTTTCGGAACGCGGACCATTGGGGGCACAATACAGAGTATGGGGCGATGGAAAACAAATGGTAAAAGGCGATATTCTCGATTATTTTGGTTTTTCGGGTTATAGCAATGAACAGTTGAGGAGTATGGGATATATCGTATGGATGCCTGTACAGCCAAAAGGTTCATGGATTGGCGAGGGTGATGATTTCACATTTATGAATATGCCGGGGAATGGATTACGTGCATATGAAGCTGGTTTTTATGGTGGATGGGGAGGTCATGAAATCGGTAAAAAACAACGGGATATATTTTCGGTGGCGACAACTGATACCTCTCAGCAAGCGATGATTTCTACATTAAGTGTAACGAGTGATACGTTAAATAAAAACGCAAATGCGTATCCGGATTTTTTCCCCGCAGCG
>DATHPV010000707.1:0-5515 GCA_035483495.1 Puia sp. | reverse complement strand
GAACGTGTTTTGAAATGGTTTGCCTGGATGAATTAAAACTGTCGGCTATCGCTCCCGCAGTCATGGCCTGCAAAGCAACCAGCGATAAAATAGCCCTTCGTGTCGGATCCGCGATTGCCTGGAAAATGTCTCTTCTTGTTTTCATTTATGCTGTCATTTGACTGCAAATATAATGCAGTTATTTGACTGCGCAAATTTATTTTTTAAGCAGGATGTTATGATTGAATTGTATCTTGCTTTTGAAATTCCGCCGTTATTATTTATGATATTCCTCATTATTCCTATAGCAATTGCCCTATTGTACACACTTCGTACTCTCAGGAGAAGAAATAAGAGGCCCTAGATTATCGCCAGATTCGTCTTTTCGACAAAATTTGTTTATTTGTCTAAAAATGCTAATTTTGCATTCCAATACGAATGTTCATGTCACCAGACAATCCCATAAAAGAAGACGCCATTCAGCAGCAGATTTTGGGAGCCGCCAGAAGGCTTTTCCAGGTTCATGGCCTGCACAAAGTAACCATGGACGATGTTGCAAAAGCGATCGGTATGGGAAGAAGTTCCCTTTATTATTATTACAAAAGCAGGGACGAAATATTTGATGCGGTGATAAATATAGACATCCGGGAAATGCTTTCAGCCATTAGCATTGCTGTAAAAAAAGCAAAAACAGCAGAGCAGAAGATTCATGCTTTCTTTTTTTCCAAGCTGGAAGTATTACGTGAAAGGCGGTCTTTTTATAATACACTGGACATGGGCATGGATGCGGACGCCTTATCTCAATTCAACAAGGCCAAACTCATACATCATAAACTGATCATGAAACTGGAAGGCGAATTGTTGAATGAGATTTTGACTGGCGGTATAAAAAGTGGTGAACTAAAACCATTGTCGAAAAAGGAAAAGGAGACATTGATATTTGTACTGCTGAGCAGTTTGCACGGTTTGAAACGCGAAATATCGGTGGAAAACAATTTTGATCAGATAAAACCCATCGTCCAAACGCTCAGCCATATGGTGATACAAGGCCTTGGGAAATAAAAAAAATTTGATATGTTTTCGACATAATGTTGATTTATGTCGAAAAGAACAGGAGACAAAATAAATGAAAAAAACAGGCACTTTTCGCGCGTTCAGAAATAAAAATTATACTTTATTCTTTACCGGGCAATCGATCTCCCAGATAGGTACCTGGATGCAAAGGACGGCGGTTAGCTGGGTAGTTTATTCATTGACTCATTCAGCTTTTATGCTGGGGCTGGCCATATTTGCACAACAATTTCCTTCTTTCATTCTTTCATTGGCGGGCGGGGTGATAGCTGACAGATACAGTCGTCACAAAATATTACTGGTTACACAAACCGCTTCCATGATACAGGCGATACTTCTGGCAGCGCTGATCCTGACGAATCATTATGTTATTTGGGAAATACTCACTCTTAGCGTGATCCTGGGTATTGTCAACGCTTTCGATGTGCCCGCCCGGCAACCGATGGTACACGATATGGTGAACAATAAGGAAGATTTACCCAATGCATTGGCCCTTAATTCTGGCATGGTAAATATTGCCCGTCTTGTTGGTCCTGCTTTGTCTGGAATTGTACTGCAGAAATTCGGAGCGGGAGTATGTTTTTCTATAAATGCTGTCAGTTTTTTGGCCGTGATCACTTCTTTGCGTTTGATGAAATTTGCGCCATTCAAAAAGCCGATGGTGAAGAAGAAAATCAAACATGAATTGGCCGAAGGTCTGGTTTATCTGAAGCATACCCGGGAGATCCGTATCGTTTTGATCCTGCTGACTACAATGAGTTTTCTGATTTTAACCTATGACACGATGATACCGGTATTTGCCAAAATGATTTTCAAAGGAAACGCAGCTACCTTCGGTTATATCAGCAGTTTTGTGGGTCTGGGCGCTATTGCCGGCAGTTTAATAATGGCTTCGGTGAAGGGAATCGATAAACTTAAATCCACGCTGATAATAAGTATTCTCGTATTGGGCGCAGGTTTAATCCTGTTTTCACGGATCTCCCAATTTTATCTTGCATTGCCCTTCGCCATATTGATTGGCCTCGGTTCACTCACGCCTATGACCGCCTCCATCACCCTTATACAAATGGAAGCCGCACCCAATATGCGTGGCCGCGTTATGAGTTTTATAGCAATGGGTTTTTTCGGAATGTTACCCTTGGGTAGCCTGCTCGTCGGTTTTATTTCTCAAAAAATATCTGCACCCTTAACGATGCTGATTCAGGGTTTAACAGCCATCGTTATCGCCATAATATTTTCCAGATTACTTACAGGTCAAACACAAGAAACAAATTTGCAGAAAGAATCAGTCAGCTATTAATATTTATTATAAAAAATAAAAAAAATGGAACAGAAAACACAGGGAACCGCATTATTGGTAATGGACATGCAGGACGGAATTTTAAGTAATTTCCCCGATGCTGCCGACTTTATCCACAAAGTATCCGGTGCAATAAATCACGCCCGCAGTATAAGTATCCCGGTAATCTATGTAACCGTGGGGTTCAGGCAGGGAGCTCCTGAAATCAACAAGAACAATAAAGGATTCTCTGCTGCTAAAGCCCGATTTGAAAATCTGGATATGACCTCATTTATGAAAGTGCACAATGATATATCACCGAAAGCGGGAGAGATAACTGTTGTCAAACGTCGCGTCAGTGCTTTTGCCGGTAGTGATCTGGACGTGGTGTTGAGATCATTTGGCATACAACATATGGTCTTGACAGGAATCGCCACAAGTGGTGTGGTACTGTCAACATTGCGCGAAGCTGCCGATAAGGATTACCAGTTAACTGTAGTGGCGGATTGTTGTGCAGATGCAGACGAAGAAGTGCATCGTGTTTTGACTACAAAAGTATTTCCAAGACAGGCTGAAGTATTGAATTTGTCGGAGTGGATGGCAATATAGCCGCGGTCTTGGCCATGTTCCCTATATAGGAGCGTTTCACAGATTCAGTCAGCCTTTGCTGCTGTTTTTGAAATAACTTTTTTATACCGGTCAATACATTCTTCGTTGCAAAACTATTCAGAGAATTTAGACGTGTTTTGTATTTTAAAAAATAATATAATTGAAGCGAGTATCAGGGTAAATCCATTCGCAACCCAAACCGGAAAGTTCTTGGTAGCCAGGCCATAAATAAACCATAAAAGCGTACCTAAAGTAAACAGAATGTACATGGATAGTGAAATGGAAGATGTGTCTTTAGTACGAATAGTTTTTAGTGCCTGTGGTAAAAAAGATGATGATGTTAAAATTGCTGCAAGTAAACCAATTACGGGTATCCAATTCATATCCATTGAATTTAAAGGCAAATATAGCCCTAACCGCTCTTAATAGCCCGCATTCTATCAGAACCAGATACAGATTTATTCCGTACGTAGTGATTTTACCGGATTTGCCACCGCTGCTTTTATTGCCTGGAAACTAATCGTAGAAAAGGATACAACTAACAATGCCAATGCTGTTATAATAAATATCCCAATACCGCCGGGTGATTTATACGCAAAAGATGACAGCCATTTATTCACCATCCAGTTTGCAAGCGGAAAAGCAATTGCCATTGAAATAATTACGATCTTCAACGACTCAAGGGAAAGTAATCTTACATTACCAACAAATGTAACGGAGTAAAATTATGTTCGAAACCGATACAGTATCTGCACGCCGGTAATTGGATCTTTGATTTGATCTTTATCAGGCAGGAGAATTGCATTACTGTAACAAAACGAAGTTTTATGATCACAACAGAAGTCCCATTTAATTTTATGGACAAAACCTATGACGCAGAAGTGGAATATTTCGAACCACCAGGTGTGATGCCTTATTATAAGGTAAATATTACGGATCCAGCCCTGCAGAATAAATTTGGCATGGTTCATAACTTCAAAGAAGTCAAAAAAAATGGATATATCGTTCTGGAACCAGCCCTTGAACCACAGGGTAAATACCATGCTTATTTCTGGACCTGTCTGATGGAATCTATTTATATCCTTTTGCTCAATGAAATGAATTAAAATTAATATCGCGTATGGACTACTTAAAACTACCTATCGACCAGTTGCGAGATGACCTGGATAAGCTAAACCGTGAATGGATGAATATCGATGGGAGCAATCTAAGTGCAGTACAGTGTTATCACCTGGAGACTAATCCGCCACATTTTCTTTTTAACACGAATTGTCCGGAGACACTGCGCCAAAAACTGGAATTCATACTTCATAAATATTTCCCCGAATATTAAAACTTATTGCTGCCCGTATCATGAGCAATTTATTCCACAATACACTCTAAAAAAACAAACTATGCCCGATTGGTTAAAGGCAATTATTGCAGGATATACAGCTAAAAAATTAGGTGGTGGTTGCTTTAGCACCATACTGATCTTTGTCCTGGTCTATTTCGCTCTGGGACAGTGTCATCATTCAGTACCGGCTCATGCAGGTACGCGGAGTTCTGCTCCCGTTCACATAGCAAAACTCGATAAGAAATAATTAGATGTGATTTCATAAGATTAGTTTTCGAATCTCGCTGCGGTGCATTACTTGTCATCGGGTAATCGCTAACTTTAAGCAGACCTTCATCTTATTTTATGAAAAGAAACAGACTGATTTTCTTTTTGTGTGTTTTAGTGTCCTGTAATACCGTCCGCAACGTTGCTGAGGTGGCCGGCATTTCCGAAAGCCCCTCAGCCATCAGCACCAGTTTTGCAGATGCCGACAAGGCATTTGTCCTCAACGATACATTCGCCAACAGCAAAAGTTTCCGGCCTCTCAGCGTTTTACCCTCTGCGAGTGGCGTATACCAGCTCCGGCCTGGTTTCTATGAAATTGTTTGTAAAAGTTATTGTCTGCATGCAGGTACGCATGCACCTTCTTCCGGTGATGGGTACCTCGCTGCACCTCTAAAAGGAGACAGACGTGATATCATTCAATCCATACTGAAAAATTCTGCCAGGTATCCGGCCATAAAACAACAGGACGTTCAGATGTTGATTTGGCTCGTGCTGGCACATGTAAATTTTAAACAGCTGTCAACCGATCTGCAAATCGCCTCTGTACAATTGCTCTCCGCTAAGGAATTATTCGAACTCGACGGCGGTGTAATGGGGGTTATTTCAGATCCGACCCTCATGGGGATGAAAGTAAAGTTGCCGCCTGCTGCGCAGGATGCTTTGGACGCAGAAAATAAGGTGCGGGAATTATATGAACAGGGGGTAACATCTTATCAACAGTATGAATCAGTCGCTATCCTGCCTGGCGCTGCTCCTGTTGATCAACCCGAATACAAAAGAGGAAGGTGGTGTGTTCAGCCTGGCGGATTTTATATTCGTTTTTTTCCGAACGGCTACACAAGCACCAGGATTCAGATTTATGTTCCGGACCTGGTTTCAGGTGCAACAAATAGCGGTTCGTACGATGTTTCCCCACTAAAACATTTTATGATCCAATGGCCTGCATGGGATTTAACATCTACTGTAGCCGTTCC
>DATHPV010000706.1:0-5681 GCA_035483495.1 Puia sp. | reverse complement strand
GTCTTTTTCTAACTGGCAGATCATATTTTCGTACAGTGGCACAGCGATATCAGGCTTCGAAGCACGAATATAAGAAGGCCTGTTTCCTTTTTTTGTTATTGCATACAAGGTAAACTGGCTGACAAGCAAAATATCACCACCTGTTTCCAGAACTGACAGGTTCATAATACCCTCTGTATCATTAAATATCCTCAGGTTTATAAGCTTATTACTTAACCATTGAATATCATTGAGTCCATCCGTATTTTCAATCCCCAAAAGAATCATCAATCCCGATTCAATAGAAGTATGGACTAAACCGTTTATGTACACACCGGCACGTTTAACTCTTTGAATAACTGCCCGCATTGATTTTAAATTAATCAAATTACATTTACGAAATGAAGATAGACGTTTCCCGGGAAATCAAATTCCGCACTGCGCGTAGTGGCGGCAAGGGTGGCCAAAATGTAAATAAAGTTGAGACGATGGTAATCGGATATTTTGACATCAGAAATTCATCATTACTGAGCGAAGTACAAAAAGTTCACCTTGAAAATAAACTTTCCTCGAAAATCACAAGTGATGGTTTTTTGCAAGTGAAATCACAATCTCATCGGTCACAGCTTGACAACAAGCACGAGGTGATCAGGAAAATGGAAATCCTGCTTGAACGCGCACTGGTAAAACCAAAACCAAGAAGACTTACAAAACCCAGTTTTTCATCGAAGGAGAAAAAAAAGGTCGTAAAACAAAAGCGGTCTCAAATAAAAGATTTAAGAAAAAAAATAAACAAAATTGATTAGTGCACGCGGATTCAGGAAAAACAGAAATAATTTGAACGTACTTAGGGCACTGCGGAATGTCCGGCTTATCCCTCTGTTTTTTTTGACCTCATTCGCTTTTCGAAAATCAGAAACAGTTCCCTCTCTTATTCTACATTTCAGAGTCTATGTGCATGGAGAACCTATGCAATTAAATAAGAAATACAGGAATCCATTTGGAGAGATTTATGAAATCAGCCGCTTTCGACTCTACATTGGCAACATCAGACCTGCCTATACTGACAAGGAAACCAAACTAAAAAAATCTTCTTCCTATCAGCTCGTCGATTTTTCCGATTCTACAACAACATATATGGAACTTCCTGCAACGACTGGTACTTGTAACGGAGTAGAATTTGAATTAGGGGTGGATTCTGCTGATCAAAACCATGGTGCACAATCCGGACAGCTCGATCCTTCAAAAGGAATGTTTTGGACATGGAATAGCGGATATCAGAGTTTCAGGATAGAAGGATACTCCCCTTTCTCTAATCAGCCGGCTCATATAATTGCATACCATATAGGAGGATATAGATATCCATTCAGCACTGTGTGGAAAATTAAGATGAATACTACAAATGATGAAGTGTTCAAAATAACAAATGACTATAAAATTATTGTTGAAGTTCCCGTCGAACTCGATTATTTCTTCGACGGGCCAACGCCTTTGCATATAAAAGATATCTCATCCTGCACCACACCTGGTGAAATGTCCAGAAAAATTTCAGAAAATTTCATTGGAAGTTTCACGGGTCTTGTACTTACGTCAGCACCATGAAGTTTTTTAGAACGATAATATTAATCGGCATATTTGGTTTCATTTGGATCAATACGCCATTCCCGTTCCAGATTCCAAAAAACTTTCCTCCTCCCGTTTATAGTTTTCAAAAAAATCCACTTACAAAACGAGGATTTGAATTAGGCAGAAAATTATTTTACGATGGAAGACTTTCAAAAGATGGCAATTTTCCATGTTCCTCCTGCCATCAGCAGTTCGCTGCATTTGCGACATACGAACATCGACTAAGTCACGGATTCAATAATCAATTCAGCTTTCGCAACGCACCCGGACTATTCAACCTGGCCTGGGAAAGGGAATTAAATTGGGACGGGGGAGTAAATCATATAGAAGTGCAGCCACTGGCTCCCCTGTTGGATCCGCATGAAATGGCGGAGGATCTCAATCAGATAATCGGGAAATTGAAGAAAGACAAATTATATCCCATTTTATTTAATCAGGTATTTGGATCTCCTGAAATAAATTCACAGAGAGTTTTAAAGGCGCTCACCCAGTTTACTGCATCCCTGATTTCAGCCAATGCTAAATATGATCAGGTGAAAAATGGAACCGCTCGCTATAATCAATACGAACAGAAGGGCTACGAAATTTTTCAGATGAAATGTGCACGTTGCCACACAGAACCTCTTTTTACCGACTTTAGCTACAGGAATACCGGACTGTCGTTAGATACGACAATAAATGATTACGGGCGTATGCGTATAACTGGAAAAAAAGAAGATTCTCTTAAGTTCCGGGTACCCAGTCTCAGGAATATTTTTCTGACAAATCCTTATGGTCATGACGGCCGTTTTTCGACGATCAGTGAAGTATTGGAACACTACAACAATGGAATTATTCCAGGGCCGACACTTGATAGCTCGCTAAGAAACGGAATTCCGATATCTGACAATGACCGTTTCTACCTAATTAGTTTTCTCGGGACCCTCACAGACAGTGGCTTTATAAAAAACCCCCTTTACAGCGATCCTGAAACTGGAATACAGAATTACGCACCAGTCGATAGACACTAACTAAATTAGTGTGAGAGTGTGAGAATGTGAGAGTAATTAGCTGCCCTACTCTCACATTCTCACACTCTCACATTCTCACACTATTTATAATATGGAATAAGCTCGTCCCTGAATGACTTCTCGGCCTGTTCCCAATTTTTTACCACTTCCTGCCGTCGGGTATTCAGTGCCTGATTCAGAGAATTGAAGTTATTTGTGCTCGCATTGATATCTTTAACTGCCTTATTATATTGATCCACGTCGTCTTTTGTTCTGTTGCTCCCTTTTGCTTCCAGGGTTTTCTTGATTTTATCGAAATTTTCCTGTTTCAAATAAAAATCTGTGAGTTTAGGAATATCGTTACTCGCCATATTATTATAAAATTGTAGCGCTTCCCGGCAACCGGCCGCCAATGAAGGATTACCCTGGAATGTTTTCAGACTGTCTGTCTGTAACTCCTGTAGTCCCTCTTTCGCAAACCCCGCGAGAGAGTTTCTCGCCTGCTCTGCGTCATTGAGTTTATGGGCGTTCAGAGCATTAAATAGCTGCCCATCTTCCCAATTGCATTTAAAGAATATGATATAGATTTTATCAGTGTAGCTATTTACTTTCCCCGCAAGGCCCATCTTTTCTGTCAATTCATTTTTTGAATTAACCAGATTAACATTATACTTCGCCGCGAATTTCTTTTCAGCTATTGATAAATCTTCATTAGCCTCCTGTAATTTCTCACTTGTTTTTTCTTCGAGCAATAAGAAAGCCTGCATCTGATCTACGGATTGCTCAGCGATCTCTTCCATATTTACTATTTTCGAATAATCTTCATTAAAAATGCGATAACAGAATTGTATATAGTCAATACTCGCCTGTCGCAAAGAATTGTCGCCTTTGTATTTGGGAAGATCAGAAGTTTTAAATTTCGCGGTATTGATGCTTTCCAATGCCTGACCACGGAGTTTTTCTATTTTTTTCGCCCGCCTGCTATGAGCAGAAGCGCTTACGTAAGCCATATATTTTTGATTCATTTCAACCTGCGCATTTGAAATTGCGGTCATATAGTCACCTGCATTCTCCACTGCCTGTGCATTCAAACGGAAGGAAAAACCCAGCACAATTAGCAGAATAAAAAATAAATGTCGCATAAAATCATTTTGGTTAGAATTGCCCAATTTGTCCTACGATTAACGTCCGGCAATAACTCTTTATTTTTTCAAACGATAAGCAATTTCATATCCCAAAAGAATTCCTGAATCACGCGTTATAACCTCCGTAAGATTAGTATTGGATTTCTGCAAGTCTTCGTCTGCATGCATCCTGACTTTTTCATATTGGTCCCATTCAACATTATAGGGGGGAACCAAATTACTCATCCTTTTTTCGGCATCATTCAGGTTTTTAAAAATCTGCTTTCTCTCTTCGAACATTTTATCGAAAACAAGAACTTCATCACGGGCGACCTGACCCCGCCTCAAAATGTCCAGGTAATTGTTAAACGAAATAATTAACCTGCTGGTATCTGTAAAAGATTTTGAAAATGATTGCAGGGGAGCCAAATTGATAGGTGGATATGGATGATAATATTTGTTTGCGTCAATGGTAACATTAGCCAACGAAAAAGGAAGTGTTTTCTCCCTTTCAGATTGCGTTTCACTGTAGTCAGGCAAAAATATGTCAGGGACTACACCCGTTTGCTGTGCACTGGTCCCATTTACACGAAAAAGTCTGTCAACCGTCATTTTAATAAAATTATCTGCAGTTTTCATTCTTTCCATATGTTGTTCGTCAAACATGGTATCCAATGGCAAAACGACCTGCGCCGTAGCCTTGCCGAAACTTGGTGAACCCATTATAAGTGCCCTGTGATAATCCTGTAAAGTTCCTGCCAGCATTTCCGAGGCAGAAGCAGTAAACCCGTTGATAAGCAGAATTAACGGGCCATCGTAAACAGATCCCCGGTTCACATCTTTCATAGTATAAATCTTACCCTCCTTATCACGGGTCATGCCAACTGGTCCGAAGTCTATAAAAATTCCCGCAAGTGCTATGGCTTCGAGCATAGAACCGCCACCATTATACCGCAGGTCCAGAATCAGCCCTTCAATATTCTCTTTTTTTAATTTAATAATCTCTTTTGCAACATCGTCAGCACATCCATTGTTACCTCCCTCTTCTCCATTCCAATCAGTATAGAAAGCCGGCAGGGAAATAAATCCAACACTGTGTTCCCCTTTTAAAATGAAACTGCGCACTCTGCTATTGTCATCATCCAAATCAGATTTCTCCTTTTGCAAAGTCACTTTTCGAACTGTTCCATCTGATTTTTTCAAAGTCAGTGTAAGACTTTTGCCGTGATCACCTGAAATAAATGCGTTTACCTCGTCCGTAGATCCATCCGATACATCCACTTCTTCGTTGTCATCCCACTGCAATACAAGTATCTCGTCACCTTCATGTATCAAGCCACTTTTATACGCGGGGCTTCCGGGTTTTAAATGCGTTATTTCAGTGGCGTCTTTGCCTTCACCCAGACTGAAACCAAATTGCAGTTGTTTATCTCCAAGTTCTCCCTGGAATTCTTCCTTTTTCCCGGGAGAAAAAAATTCGGTGTGCGGATCGTAACAGGAAGCCACAGATTCACACCAGGCATTATTTACGAACCCCGCCAGTCCTCCGGGAGTCAGCCTAGTTCTTTGTATATCTCTCTTGAATGCGTGACATACTTTTCTCCTTGCTGCAGGTTCAAGACTATCAATACGTATATTCTTTTTTGAGGAGTCTTCCTGATAAATATCAATTATAGTCTCCAGAATATTTCTTTTAACAAGTTTGTAAAGTTTAGACCTGCGCAGAATATCGTTTGATGAAAAACTGCTGTCTTCCGTCACAGTATAAGTTTCGTTCAGATTTAAATCGAACTTTGAATTGGATAATTCAATTAATATTGAATCTGTCTGATTTATTTTTCTAGTATATATATTTATAAGAAGTCTTAGAAAATCATCCTTCCTGTTTAAGAGTTGATCGTCGAGGTTGAGTTGATAAACACTAAGCATTTTGATGTCTTCAGCGTTCAAGTAAATTTTGTCG
>DATHPV010000705.1:0-4991 GCA_035483495.1 Puia sp. | reverse complement strand
GAAGCACCGATTACATCTCCTGGCATCAGATCTGGTGTAAATTGAATCCTGGAGAAGCCAACGTCTATGGTACGACTGAGTAGTTTCGCCGTAAGCGTTTTGGCTACACCAGGTACCCCTTCAATGAGAACATGACCATCTGCAAGTATTCCGGCAATCAGCAGTTCGATCATGTGTTCCTGACCCACTATTACTTTCCCTATTTCTGCTTTTAATCTCACAAGTGTTTCTCTGAAATCCCCAAGTGGAGTTCTCTCATTGAACATATTATCTTCCATTTTCTAAGCTTGTTTATTGAACTGACTGATTTGATGATGAAGATCCAATAATTCCTGATCAGGTAAAACGGAATTTAACCTGACAACATGAATAAGTTGAACCATCTTTTCTATTTCCTCCGCCGGCATCCCGGAACGAATTGTAAGCTTGCGAACAAAGTCACCGTCTAATATTGATGTGGAAAGGTTGTATGTCGATCTCACGTTTTCAAGAAAAGCAGCAACCATTTTATTTGCAAGATTTTGATTATTTTTTTGTTGAAAGTATAGTTGTCCGATTGTTTTTACGAAATCTTCAGATGCATTCCGTGCAACCGGCAATTCAACTATTGGACGTTGTTTTCTTTTTGTCTCGAATAAAAACATTAAAAGGAACACTATAATTGTTAGCCAAAAAGCCCAGCGCAAAGACCGTTGACTTAGAATAAACCGAAAAATAGAAAAACGTTGACTTCTGTTGTTATACCTGAAATAATCGGACCATTCCACAATACCTGCTTGTTTAGGCAGATACGAAAGAGCCATGTCGTAATAACTCTTGTTCTGTTTATGCAATAAAAAAAAATTGCTAAACATAAAAGGAGAAAGATGGATAAAGATTGCTCCTCCTTTAGCATAAGTAATTCGGATAAAATCTGGCCGCCCCTTTTTGTCCGTACCAAGTATCCTGGCATAACCTGTATCAACCGATTCAATAAACGCATTGCTGGTATAGCCGGGATATGAGTACCTGATCCACTCCCTATCACCAGGATCTAAAATACTTATTTCTGCACTATCATCTTCATCGATCAAATTTCGTTTCAATGTAAGATGAAGCATATTCAACACTGTGTCTCCAAAATTCAATGCCGAAATGAAAATCTGATTTTTGCCTTTTGCGGCAAATCGAATTAATGATCTCATTTCGTCCGCCTCCGGTTTGAATTCAGGACCTATTATCAAAATTGTTTTTGATATATCACTATCACTTTCTGTTTGAAATAAAATCGGGAAACGGCTTGATGTCTGTATTTCTGATTTTGGAAAAATAAAAGACAAATTTTCAAACGCGAACTTTGTGCCATAGGGTATCTTATCCATCCTCCAAAGGCTGACTCGTCTGTCAAGTCTTTTACCATGGGTGCATGACAGACACGAAAAGCAAATAAAAAGAACAAGCGTTTTTAAAATATATTTCAAACGGGAAGGTTTAATTGAAAATCATCGAATTTTTCTTTAAGCCTAATAAAGAAGGGTTCCTGCGGAACAAAATCACCATAAAAAATATATTCATAAGCAGTAGCCAAATATCTGAATTCATTGGCATTAGGGTGTTCTCTTAAAGCAAGTGCAATCTCCGCATTGGTAGATGAATCGCGTATTGTAATTGATCCATTTTCCTTAAGATCGCGAATCAATTTGAGATACATGTAACGAACTGCAAGGCGGTAATTGCCCTCCTCCTGGCAGGTACGAATAGCTTTGTTAAAATCTATTACCTTCTCTTCCTTTAGTTCGCGAATTTCTGTGTGATCGAAATCCTTTTTCCGAACAAGCCATTTAAAATTATTCTCCCTTGCCAGTTGGACTATGCCGTAAAGCAAAACTCCTGATATCAGGATGAAAATCAGCCATTGAAATGACCGGCTGCCGAAAAGTTTTGAAAATCCCCGGTTGCTGTTTGTTGATTCAACACGCCAGTATTCTGGATCGTTTGCATAAGCATAGTCGGGATTTTTCAAATAGGCATTGACAGTCCGTTGATCTACTTTTCTCACTGGATATAATGATAAGACGCCGGTATCCAGTACAGGTAAAGAATATTTTGGAGAATCCTCATATCTCATATACTCTGAGCTATTCGTCCCGGCAATAGCAGAGTCGTTCACCGATGAATTTAACGAGGAATCGCCGCTCGTTTGCGAAAAAGCATCTTCTATACCCCGAAGAAAAAAAACAAATAGAAATAAGATTAAAAATTTTATCATGAAATTTTTTCGGGATATTTAATGCGTATCATTTCTTCCTTTCTTTTCAGTCGGATTGGATAGACAATAAAATACCAGATTATAAAGCAAAGTGATGCAATCAATATGGAAATGCTTAACCATATGGGCATATGCGAATAGCGCGTAACAAATCCTTCTAAAAAAGCAGCAAAAATAAAAATCGGAACCAGGCCTATCATCAGTTTTATTCCATCTTTTGCACCCCGCTTCAATGAAAAAAGTCTTTTATAAGTTCCCGGAAACAGGAGGCTTTTGGCTAGCACAAGGCCTGCAGCTCCTGAGATGATTATGGAGGAAATCTCCAGGGTTCCATGAATCCATATTACGAGTACGGATTGCCACCCAAGGCCTTTCGAAAAAAAATAATATTGAAAGGCGCCCAGCAACACACCATTGTTGAATAACAACCATATTGTCCCCACGCCAGCAAGAATTCCTGAAATGAACATTAAAAAAGAAATCCTGATATTATTGACCGCAATCTCTAAAAACATGGTCAGTGAATCCTGTCCCTTGTAAACGCCGAAAGGATCTCCCTTTGAGATATTTTGTTCAGTCATTTCAACATATCCATTGCCCAATACACCCCTGACAAAAGTCTGATCATTGGAAGCGGAGAAAGCTGAAATAATTGCAAAAAAAATAAATATCAAAAATGAATACAGTAACTCACGATGATATTTCCGGACGACAACGGGTAACTCAGTTTTCCAGAATCTGACAATCCTTGATGATTCTTCTTTTTTGTTTTTGTAAATACCCAGATATATTCCCGAAGCGAGTTTATTCAGATACTGGGTTACTTTACTCTGCGGATAGAAAGTTTTAGAATAGCCAAGATCATTAACAAGCTCAGTAAACCTGTTGGCCAGTTCATCAGGGTCCGTTGTAGGATCGTACTGATAATTTTTCCACTTCTCGATATTTTGCTGGATGAATTGACCTTCACGCACAAAAATGTACTTTTATGGATAAATATAAAAAATAAAAATTCATTGTTAACCGAAGTTTAATCAACCAGCACTAAGAGCCGAATTTTATGTTAACTGTAAAGCTTGACACAGGATTTAATATTGAGATTGATTTCCCGATCAGTCCATTTCATCGTCGAATGTTTGCATATATTTTGGATACATTGACGATGATCATTTACGGCCTTTTATGTAACAAAATTGCCGGGTATCTACCCCAAAAGAATTTATCTGGAAATACCTGGTTGATCATCTTGATCGGATTTCCTGTCGTTTTTTATTATCCAATATTAGAAATCCTGACCAATGGACAAACCATTGGAAAAAAGATTATGGGAATAAGGGTTATCACCCTGGATGGGGGCCACGCTTCTATCAGTCAATACATTTTACGTTGGGTATTCAGACTGGCAGATTTCCCATTTTGGATTTTCGGCGCAATAGCATTAGGCAGCTTACCCTGGTGGCTTAGCTTTTTACTTTTTTCAGGAATCGCATGCGTAGTAATTTCAGATAAATCACAGAGAATCGGAGATATCGTTGCAGGTACAATCGTAATTTTTACGCGGTCAAATACTTCCTGGCAGGATACGGTCTTTATCGAAGTCGAATCAAACTATAAAGCCCGATATCCTCAGGTAATGCAAATGAGTGACAAAGACCTTAATTCGCTCAAAATGATTATAAGTACAGTTAAGAAAAGCAAAAATCACGACCTTGCTTTTCGAATCGCAGAGCGCATTAAATGGAAATTACAAATACAAGGAGATCAGGATGCACTGGATTTTCTCGAAACCCTGCTGAAGGACTATAACTATTATTCAAATCACTGATCAGGATCTGTGGCCTGCCATGCCACCCACCACAGCTGCGAGAATGGCTACTCCGTATAAAGAAAGGACTATAATTGCCAGGATACCGTAAAATTTGAAAAACGATTTTAGGTTTTTGAGTGCATCCGTTAGAACCATCTGGTCGTTGTTTCGAAGTGCCTTGCGCATTTTGGAAGAAAAGTTAAATAAATAAAGAACCGGAACAAATAAAACGGCTGCTACCAAAATCAAAAGAAAGCATATAAAAACACCGCTTAATTTCATAGGCATCTCTGAATCACTTCCCGAACCCTGCATCAAACTGTTGCCAATTGATCCAAATATAATTGCGAATAGCAGAAGAAGGCCAATATAAATAAAACCCAGGATCGCAAGAAAGCGACTCCAGCGAGAAGCTTCATTTAAATAATTTATGGATGGTTGATCCAATTGTAATTCAAAAAGATTGAGCTTTTCAGAATGTTCCATGAAGGTTATTTTGCTAATAAATTAACAAAAAATGCTCATCCTGCAAATAAAATCACATTTTAGTATGCCCTCGCAAATAATACCCTTTCCGTACTTGGTTTGCCGCTGTAGATGCAGAAACCACTTTCAGAAGGATTATTCAATGGAATGCATCGTATGGTGGCTTTTGTTTTTTCCTTTATCATTTCTTCTGTTTCAGAGGTCCCGTCCCAGTGCGCAGAAATAAACCCTCCTTTTTCATCGAGCAATAGAACAAATTCGTCCCAGCTATTTGTGCTCGTTATATGCGCATCGCGGTATTGAAGAGCCCTCTTGTACATATTTTCCTGAATCTCGGATAAAAGTGCTTCTATTCTGTGAACAAGATTAACATCCGGAAAACTGATCTTTTCTTTTGTATCTCTCCGCGCTACTTCTACTGTTTTATTATCCAGATCCCGCAAACCTAAA
>DATHPV010000704.1:0-5593 GCA_035483495.1 Puia sp. | reverse complement strand
ACCATTTTCATTCTTTAAATTCTTATCTATGCCAGATCAACCCGAGCTCAATTTGACCGGAAACCAGATCGGTCCAGCAGGAAAATTCTTTGGGGGACTGTTGCTGGTCCTTTTCACGATCACTGCCGTTGTCGCGCTTTTTGCATTTTGGCCGGATAAACTGCCCGATCCAAAGGGGAACGGAGAAGCGGTTTACTGTTTCAAGCTTTTTAATATCAGACTGATCACTGACAGCAGCAGCACAGAAAAAAAGCAACCTGTTTTTCTGCCTGATAACTCCCCTACAGTTTCCTGTGCTGAAAAAAATAAAGGAACCATTGATATGAACAGCATATTTTTAATCCTTGTCGCTATCACCGGGTTTTTGGGTAACATGGTTTATGTTGCTTCTTCCTTTACGACCTTTGTAGGTAATAATAGTTTTATAAGAACTTGGATCCCCTGGTATATTGTAAAACCATTTACCGCTTCAGCTTTAGCCATCATTATTTATTTTCTGATCCGCGCCGGTTTTTTGAGTTATGGATCGGATGCCCGCAATGTAAGCTTATATGGAATCCTTGCTTTTTCCGCACTGGCCGGTTTGTTCACTGACACTGCGACCCTCAAACTGAAAGAGATTTTTGATGCCATGTTTAAGCCAAAGGATCAGCGGGAGGGTAAAATGACCGATCTCTCCATTGATGGCATCACTCCATCCGAATTACAAAAAGGGGTCAATAGACTTTCACTAAAAGGTAAGGGACTGAACAGCGTAAAACTAACCCTCAAAATGGATGGGCTTGAAATTACCAATCCTGCCATAGCGCCGGGTTCGATTGATTTCAGTTACACGGTGGCAGAAACAGTTGCCCAGGGGACAGCTGTTGCCTTCGTTGTGACGAATGATAAAAATGTGGAAATATTCAAAAAACAATTGCCGATACAAAACCCGGATGCATCACAGACAATTCCATTGAATGGCTAAAAGCATTGTGTATTTCCTGGGCGCCGGTTGCAGTTACAACTTCGGTTACCCGCTTACCAGGGGGATCATGCCCATGATCATTGACAAACTGGAGCGTCATGATCTGTTCCAATTATACGAGGACCGGAAAACAGCGCTCGAAAGACGACTTGAAAAAGAATTGCTTGGTCTCCTCTACCTGTTATATCCGGGTCTGAAAAATATACTGCATAAGAATAGCCAGGATGCTGAGTCCATTCCTACGATCATTGATATCCTGTCGATAACAGAACATTTTTGTTTTTATAATACGCCCCCGCATCCAAAGATCGCCGGTAACCGGTTGTTGCATTTCAGGGAACTCCTGAACCGCGCTATTGTTGAATTGATCCTTGACATTGACCGGAAAGCCATGAGTAAGACCGAAGAAAATCTTTTCTATAAATTAATTGCACCGGTTAATCAGCGCAACATACCGGATAAAATAACTTTTATCACTACCAATTATGACCTGCTGATCGATTGGGAATTCAGCAGGCAGCTCAGTCAAAACAAAATTGACCTGGGCATCAATTACCGGGATGTCAGTTCAAGCAAGATCATCTTCCGGAACTCTGAACCCAGGTTTCATTATTATAAGCTGCATGGATCACTGAACTGGCTGCGCTGTGATCTGTGTGAACAATATTATGTAAACACGAACGGAAGCATTGCCAGCTTGGCCTTTGAACCCGGTTTAAGTGATTATAATACTTGCGTATGCAACAGCAGCCTCCACCTGAAAAGTGTTTTGGTTACGCCTTCCATTGTGCGGGATATTCGTGATCCGAACCTCCTGCAAATTTGGAAGGCAGCGCTGGAAGCGATGAGAACAGCTGACAAAATTATTTTTATCGGTTACTCTCTTCCAGCAGAGGATCTCGCGATCAAATCCATCGTTATGCGTGCACTGAACGGGCGCGACAAAAAGAATCGGCCGGAAATTCATGTCGTCCAACACGGTACAGATTCGAAAGGCAATTACGAAAACATATTTGGTAAGAATATCTATTTTGAGCCGGACGGACTGGCAGCGTATCTGGATGAGCCGAAGTCAAAGAAAAAATGATCGTCAAAAAAATATAAATACCGGTTGCGCCTATGTCAAATAAAATAAACGAAAAATCGAATTGCTTTATATCGTATTGCCATGCAGATGTAAATGCGGAGGAGATCAGGTTCTTCGCAGAAATTCTCAAAAACAATATTCAGAAAATTTCGAATCTTCTTTACGATATGGATTACGAACCCGGTCAAAAAATTTCCTCTTTCATGAAACTATTGGACCGGGTAGACCTGGTGATCATGATCTGCACCCCGAAATACAGGGAAAAGGCGGAAAAGGGAAAAGAGGAAGGCGGTGGTGTAGGTTTTGAATACAACCTGATCAAGACCAGGTATGAAAAAGTGTTGCAGGAAAAAAAAGATGCGCAAAATGAACATTTGAGTGAGCGGTCATTAAATCCGTTCGAAGTTTTGCCACTGGTTTTCCGTGGCGATTACGCAAGCTCGATCCCCCTGGAATTCCAGGACAACAAGGCCATTGATATGACATATTTCAGATTAACCACGAAAAAACAAGTAGCCAGAGATTCCATTAAAACACTTCCCAAAGAAATTATTTTAAGATTTGAACGGGATGTCAGCAACATTCTTGGTGTATTAAAAACCAATCACACGCTAAAACAAAAATCTTACGAAGCTGCTTTGGAAGAAGTTGAATCACAGCTCAGGTTGAACAGTCTTTTTAAAGACACCAAGGCTGATTTTGGTCACGTCAGAAACGATTTCGGAAATTCCCCGCTCGGCGCATTTGAATTTGATGATGCCTTATTTGTCAGAACCAATGTGTATCAACAGGTAGAAACACAATCGGCTTACCTTCTTGTCGGCCGCAAAGGAAGTGGCAAATCGGCAATCACCCAGGTATTGCCGATCCGGAGCCGGCGGTTTGGAAATTCATACTTCGATGTCATTGATATCTATGCCAACCGGGATATTAATTTAAATGTTTTGTATTCTTTTTTGAATAAGGGTTTTATATCGGACTCAGAACATGTATTTGAACGGCTTAAATGTTTCAAATACGGCTGGGCATTATTTTTCAGGATCTGTATTATGGATACCATTGTCAATTCGGTGAAGGAATTAGACGCGTCCGATCACAATCACCAAAGAATAAGACGGATAAATGAATTTCTGCTTTCATTAAATAAAAAACAGGGGGAGAAATCCGATGACAAGAGCAGTTATTTTGCCCATGCATTTTCTGCGATCCAAAGATTCATGAATCACTGTGTGAGCAAGGCAAGGAATGAAGAGCAATTCTTTCTTTCAGATATTCTCGCTCAATTTAATCTGAGTAATTTTATTGATTTTGCAATTGGTGCAAAAAATGCCTCGGAGCTAAATGACTACCTGGAATATCTTCCAAAGAAATTCCTGATAACTTTTGACGGCTTTGATACCGAAATTGAGAAATTCCGGGAGGCGGGACAATTTTTTGAACAGGATAGCCGGGAAGAAAAGATCAAATTTGAAATTGACTGGTTACATTCTCTTTTATTAATGGTCAATGACATGAAACAACTGGGACCCGGAAAAGATGTTTTGAATGACCGACTCGATTTTTGTATCACCATTCCAAGCCACAGGTATTTAGAAATTGTCAATAACGATATTGACAGCTACCGGTTTCAACACCGCAGGAAGAACCTGATATGGACCGGGGTTGAGCTGTTGATATTTCTAAGAAAGCGACTGGAAATTTTATCAGATCTGAAAACCACACAAAAATTACCATGGCCTTCTTATAAAGAAATATTGAAAACAAAATTCCCTTACATCCCCCAAACCATTGAATTTGATTTTAACAATAAACATATCAAAATTGATCTTTTCCTCTATGTCCTCAGGCATACTTTTTGGCGTCCCAGGGATATTCTGCTTTATTTTTCACACATTATTACGCTGTGTAAAGAAAGCCATCACCGGGAATATATCATTTCGAGTGAAGCCATCCGAAGCTGCATTGCCAACCTGACTTTTGAGATCATTAAAGATGATTTTAAGAATGAGTACAAGGGCACTTTGCGAAATATCGAGCAGGTGATCGAAAGTTTCAACCGTGCCAAACAGGTATTGCCCTTTTCTGCGGTCGCAGAATTGTTATACCATGTCGATTTTGAATTTGCCGTATCCAGGGGTGAAAAACAACAGGACATCCTGGAGAAAATAAAATTCTTATTTCAAATTGGATTTTTGGGAGTCAAGGCGGATAAAGAGATGATCGAACGATTCAATTTAACATCGCCTCATGTTTTCATCTTCAGTGAAGGAAGTAAGCCATTAAAAAAAGTCAGCAAAGAAAAGATCAAAACATATGAATTCATTATTCATCCTATATTTTCAGAATATCTTGAATTAAATACCAAGGAAAACGAATTCATTTCGGAATACACCGAGCAATATATAATGGATCTGGAAGGATACATGAGGGCTTCCAATGAAGATTTTGAATGTAATTGATTTCACAGGATATCAGAAACTCTTTATTGCTTCACAAAAAAATCCCCTCGGCCTTGTGCTTCGGGGATTGCCTAAAATAGGAAAAGCTTATGATCACTGCGAATGTATTTGCTCCTTGTCTTGCCCCAAAGGGGGTTTTTCCCGTTTTTTGACGGTTTTGAAAATCCGGGACCAGCCTGCACAGGCTTTACTTTCCAGCAATGAATATATATATTCGGTTATACATCACTGTTATGATCGTTGCGGGATCATGTTTTTTGGGTTTTGAACAATCTTTTCCCCAAAAACACCGCCAGCGGAATAATGATCACCGTCATTATCGTCCAGGGATTGTCGTTGATATAGATCCAGAGGTTCCTGAAAAAGCCCGGGACGATTTCTATTTCAATAATGATGACTTTCGGATCAATGGTCTTCGGTGAACCGTCTTTTCTCCTTGGTGTTGCGTTCAAAATAAGATTTGCCTTTTTTAGGTTCGTGAGGGGGGTCACGGCCCAGGTCCACCGGCTTAGTGCGGCAATAGGCTGTCTCGTCAGTCCAAAGGAATCTATTTTGAAAGCGGCAGAGGGATCAGTCAGGGTCACATCAACCGAATCGCAATCAGCAAGATTATCTTCAAATATTTCGGTAGCGACCGTTGCCGTATCATTTTTAAACTCACCCGATTCCGGTTTACTGAGTTTTGTGAGCGTATCCACGATGCGGCTTGCAGGGAATTTAATGGAGACAAAAACATTGATGTCTTTGGAACGCCCCTGCTGAATCTTTTTAAAATAGGAATACCCGAGGAGCGCCTGCCTCCTGTTTTCGGCCGAACCTGCATCGGGCTTTTCTTTTTCATTAGTTATGACCGAATCTTTCAAAACACGGATAACGCTCACCCTGCTTGCGGCGGCCACCGTGTTGTCCATAACAGAGGGAGCCCTGTTGTTTACGGCTCTCAGCATTTCGACCTTTCGCTGAACCTCTACCCTTTTGCTGGTATCCTTTAATTTTATCACTGAGTCAATAACAATTTTGACCGTATCAATCCTTCTGCCTGACGAATCGGATGTATAAGGAGCTTTTTGTCCCGTCTCA
>DATHPV010000703.1:0-3970 GCA_035483495.1 Puia sp. | reverse complement strand
ATGGTAAAATTAAAGATGCAGAAAAAATAATTGATGAGTTTTCAGTTCAACTTCGAAACAGCTCTGAAAAACGACTGTTAAAGGAAGAGGTCGATGCAGAAGATATTGCCGAAGCGATCGCCAAAGCCACCGGTATTCCTGTTTCACGAATGCTTCAAAGTGAACGGGAAAAATTGTTAAATCTCGATACCGAGTTACATAAAAGAGTTGTTGGACAGGATGAAGCAATTACTGCAGTCGCAGATGCAATTCGCAGAAGTCGGGCAGGATTGCAGGATCCGAAACGTCCAATAGGTTCATTCATATTTTTAGGAACAACGGGAGTCGGAAAAACAGAACTTGCAAAAGCCCTGGCCGAATACCTTTTTGATGACGAAGGGATGATGACCAGAATAGATATGAGTGAGTATCAGGAAAAGCACACGGTGAGCCGTTTAATCGGTGCGCCTCCGGGATACGTTGGTTATGACGAGGGTGGTCAGTTAACGGAAGCAGTTCGTCGCAAGCCATACAGTGTTGTGTTGCTGGATGAAATTGAGAAAGCACACCCCGATACTTTTAATATTTTACTTCAGGTTTTGGATGATGGAAGGTTGACTGACAATAAGGGAAGGGTCGTAAATTTTAAGAATACGATCATAATAATGACCAGTAATATGGGCAGCCATATTATACAGGCGAATTTTGAGAACGTATCGGAGGAAAATAAGGAAGAAGTGGTGGACAGGACAAAGGTTGAGGTAATGGAATTGCTAAGGCAGACAATAAGACCCGAGTTCCTGAACAGGGTAGATGAAGTGATTATGTTCCAACCCCTGTTAAAAACTGAAATCAGGGGAATTATCAGAATTCAACTTGACCAGCTATCAATAATGTTGTTGAAAAATAACATTCAATTAAAATACACCGATTACACAGTAGATTATCTCGCTGAAAACGGATATGACCCTCAATTCGGTGCCCGCCCCTTAAAAAGGCTTATTCAAAAGGAAATCGTTAACCCATTGAGTAAAAAGATATTAGCAGGGGAAATTGATCATCTGCATCCGGTACTGGTGGACGTTTTTGATGGTATTGTGGTATTCCGCAACGAATCGGAAGAAAGGAAAAAATCGGGGATGGCATCTTAATAAGTTGTTAACTAATTTATTAACTTCTATAAGACCTGTAAAATATACTAGGTTTTTCAGTTAAAATACCTATTTTTAGCCGCCTCCTGCCAGTTAGTCTGGCTCGGAGGCTTTTTACTCAACTTTCTGCCCAAAAAACTGTTATTAGGTAAAGCGAAAAATTTTAAAGGATTATATATTATGGCTTTTAAGAAAGAAATCATAGAAATCATTGAACCAAGAGATGTATTTGTTGGTCCGGATACAGCGCCAGTTACCCTCATGGAGTTTGGAGAATACGAAAATGAGGACTGCGCCAAAGCTCATGAGGTTGTTAAAAAGATCATGGAAGAATTTAAAGGAAAGGTCCGATTCAATTTCAGGCATTTTCCACTTACCAAAATTCATCAACGCAGTCTTAAAGCTGGCGAAGCTTCTGTGGCAGCTGCCCAGGAAGGAAAGTTCTGGGAAATGCATAATATATTGTTTCATAACAGACATAACCTCGGAACGACCAGCTTGAAGC
The DNA here is from genome assembly GCA_035483495.1 of Puia sp. Taxonomy (GTDB): domain Bacteria; phylum Bacteroidota; class Bacteroidia; order Chitinophagales; family Chitinophagaceae; genus Puia. The sequence continues at coordinate 2,335 of DATHPV010000703.1, read as the reverse complement.
TTCACTCAAGGGAAGCTGGAATTTCCAATAAGAAATTTCTTGACCACCTGGTAAACGCTACCTATGGATGGCAGGTTCAGGGGGATTTGAGAGAAGGTATTCAAAAAGGTGTGACAACTGTTCCGGCATTTTTTATCAATGGTGAAATGTTTAACGGGAAACCTACATTTGATAATTTGAGCAAAGGAATTGAAGCCGCATTAAAGAAGGCGAAGAAAAAAGTAGCGGTAAAAGTATAAGGCTTTACTACCGTATTTTATAAAATTTAGAGCATCCTGTTTAAACAGATGCTCTTTTTTATTTTCGTTAGTTTTGGTCTTTAGATTGCTATAGATTTGAATTAAGAATTCAGTATGCCCGGAACAAAAGCCAGCTTCTTTTTATTTAGGTGTGTTGGCAATTTGTCCTTTTCAGAATTAATGTTTAAATTGGTTTATCCTAAGACCAATATCGAATGAAAAGCGGTGGTAAATCCCGTTCTATAATAGGTAAGTCCACAATTTTGGACATCAGCCGCAGTTCTGCCGGCTGGAAAAGTAAATTCTCTCAATTTTTATACGGTATAAAGAACTGGTCGATTCATGACCGAGTTGAAGCACTGACCCAAAAATCTCATCATTTTTTAGAAGAAATTAAGTCCCTGGGTTTTACGCGAACCATGGATGAACTTGAAAAAGGCAAATTGAGTGTATTCAATCAGCTTAATTTTTTTCAGTTTATAACGGGAATTGTGGTGCCATTTATCTGTTTTTTTGGCAATTATAAATTTCCCTTCCTTTCTTTTTTTGTCGCAAGCTTACCTGCCTGGGTTAGTCTGGTTGTTTTGTATCTGAATTTCTATTTTCGTTTTGAAGCTGGTATGATTACCTATTTCGTTCTTTATCCTTTGGCTACTTCTATCGTATACATGAGTGGAATGAATTTAGGTGTAGAACTCTATTTCATATTAAACGGCATTCTGGCTGTTTTTTTTCTTCCTTTGATCAGCCAGATGTTATTTTCTGTAGGGCTATCCATGGTAAGTTATTTTGTGCTAGTTGTAATCAACAAAGAATATAATTATCAATTACATACTTCAAATTTTTTCCTTTACCTATTCAACCAGGTAACCGCGATCATATTTATATTTTATGCTCTTTTCCTGATAAAAAAAGAAAACAATTTGTATCAATTTGGTATTCTGGCCACTAATAAAGCCCTGCAGGAAACGAATGATAAGATAGAGAAACAAAAGACAGAAATTGAACAAAAGGCGATTGAACTGAGTGAACTAAACTTATTAAAAAACAAACTTTTCTCTGTTATTTCACATGACATGAAAACCCCCATGTATGCCTTGCGTAACCTTTTTCGCGGTATGCAGCAACAGGATATGAGCGGGGAGGAAATAAAAGCTATTATTCCGGATGTTGTTAATGACCTCAATTATACAACAGGTCTTATGGAAAATCTTTTGCACTGGGTTAAAAATCAGATGGATTCAGCCAATATCACACCAGTGGTGCTGGACATGGAAGAAATCGTAGAAGATGCCATTCATGTTCATAAGTTGCAAGCAGCCACAAAAAAAATATCTATAAAAAAAGAAATTAGTGGCAGGTTCGATGTCTTCGCTGATAAGGACATGGTCAAACTGGTTCTCAGAAATTTACTCTCGAATGCAATAAAATTTTCGTCAGAAAAGGGGAAGATCATAGTGAAGCTGAAAAATGAAGATTCGTTTTGCCGCGTATCAATAATAGATAATGGAGTAGGAATGGACGAGGAGGCATTGGCAAGAATTCAGGAAAATAATTATTACAGTACAAATGGTACTTCCAAAGAAAGTGGTACGGGTCTGGGCCTTATGTTGAGTAAGGACTTCCTTGCTAAAAACGGTGGAGAACTTTCCATTGAAAGTGTACCTGGAAAAGGAAGTGTTTTTTCGTTTATACTGCCTGTGATAGCAGAAAACTGAGTGTCACTTCATGAGATCGGTTTTTTTGCCCTCAGATATTGAGAAGGCCAGTCAACATTCACTTTTAGTTCATTTGCCGCCGTCTGCGGAAAATTCGGGTTTCGTAAAGATTCTCTGGCGATAAAAATCAAATCGGCTTTACCTGAAATGATAATTTCATTTGACTGAACTGCAGAAGTGATGAGCCCCACTGCGCCAGTAAGAATACCTGCTTCTGCTTTAATTTTTTGAGCAAATGGTACCTGGTAACCTGGAGCAAGTGGAATATGTACGTTCGGGACGAGACCTCCGGATGAACAATCTATGAGGTCCACACCCAGTTTTTTTAATTCTCCAGCCAGTAATATGGAAGAAGTAAGATCCCACCCGTTTTCTGCA
>DATHPV010000702.1:0-3908 GCA_035483495.1 Puia sp. | reverse complement strand
TAGTCTGCGGCTTTTGTCTTCGATTAGTTTTGTACCAGAGCGGGAAAGAATATTTGGGTTGATAAATATCCTTTTGCCGGTCACCTGTGCGTAGTCTTTAACAGATATTTTTATTGACTCATTTATTACCGGTAGTCGTTTAGAATCGTCTTCCTGATATTCGAAAGACAAAACATCATAAGTGGGAAGATTATACCTGGATTTTAAAATCTTCAATTGCTCTTCTTTCGAATTGTGACGTATCATACTTTCTATATCATCCTGGCAGGCAGCTTTATAAAGTGTTCTGCTATCCAGATTTAAATTGCCGTCCAGGTCCAAACCAGCTGCTATTTTTCTTATCCGGATATTATCCGGGAGCAAATAAGACGGTGTGTGCACGAGTTTGCCGCCGTCTTCTTCTATCAGAAGCCCATATCGGTTTGAAGTGAAATCACTAAGGTATCCCGGTGGAAGAAACTGATCGGTGCATTCAAGCCAGATCGTATCTTTTTCAAGAGGTACACAACATATAACATGGTTGAAAGGGTCGTGTGTAAAATCGGTTACAAAATCCACCCGCTCTTCACCTCCTCTTATTACTACCACATTTGCTTTGACACCTGCTTCCTTTAAAAGCGATACCATAAAATTTGAAAGTGCCTTACAGTCACCATATTTGTTTTTGGAGACATACGCCGCATCATATGTCTGCCATCCCCCAATCCCCAGCTGAATACCCACATAGTGAGAATTCTGCTGCAGGTATCTGTACAAAACATCTACTTTAGCCGCCTTGTCTGTTAATCCATCCGTTAGCGCATGAACTTTCTGTTTTGTTTCCTCCGGTAATATATCTCTGCCTTTTTGAAGACTGCCATAAAACTTCGCATAGTCTGTCCAGGTACTCATATTTCCTTTGTAAACACCCATTTCAACATCACTTAGTCCGATCATCAGGTGAGGCGCACAATTTAAAATATTGGAGACGGGTGTTTCATCATAAGCGACCATATTTTTGAATTCCCAGGAATATGTTTTCACATTACCCTTTTCGGATATGACAGGCTGTAAGGAAGAATTTAGCATTCTGTATCGGAGGGAATATCCCGAGGGAGCGGAAATACTGTATACAGATTTCTCAACAGCATGCCTCAGATTTCCCTGAGGATACCAGCCCCCAATCTGGAAAAGTTCTGTTAACTGATCTTCTTCGTCAAATTCAACGGTATATGGATATGTATTGAAACTGAATTCTGCAACCTTTAAACGTTCATCGTTTACAAAAGATTCATCGTACAAAGGATGATCTTCCATATCTTTTTTCTTAAAATGCCTTAATTCTTTTCCATTTGCATCATACAAATAACCGCTTACGCTATTAATGACCACAGATTTATTGTTATAGTGGGTTTTGTACGTAGCATAGTATGCCCCCTTTTCATTTAGGATGGTATATACATGACGTTCGCGGGAAATGGCCATACCTGCAGAACTGATCTCGTACGATAATTCATTCAGTCTGATTATCATGTCAGCATTTTCTTTCAGTGAATCAGGAATGGCCGAAACGGGAAAATTCTGACTTCTGGCCGAAACTGAAATAATGCTGAGAATAATGATTAAAATGATGCCCTTTAACAGTATGGCGGTTGGTCGGGGAATAAATTTAAACAGCAAACAGTGTTGTTCAGCTTCATAAATCGGCATACAATCAGAGTTGAGGTTGAGGGTTATAACGAATTAAAAATATCAATTATTATCGGTAAGACTTCTGTACTATATAGAAAAAAATCAATCTAAGGGTAAACCCTTAACAAAATGTCACTCGCAAGACTTCCACAAGGTCATACATTATCTTTGACGAATGATTAACTCTCTCGGAATCCGGGATGCAGAAGTTATCTGGCATCCATATACGCAGCATAAAAATCTGGACCTGCCCATCCCCATTTTAAAAGGAAACGGATCACTGCTTTTTGACGATGCCGGCAATTCATATATAGATGCCATAAGCAGTTGGTGGGTGAATATTCACGGCCACTCAAATCCATATATTGCTGAAAAAATATACAGGCAGGCCCAGGATCTCGAACAGGTAATTTTTACAAATTTTACACACGAACCGGCGGTGCGCCTGGCTGAGAGACTGATTTCAATCCTTCCCGGGAATCAGTCAAAAATCTTCTATTCTGATAATGGGTCTACGGCTGTTGAAGTAGCATTGAAAATGGCCATACAATATTGGATTAACAAAGGGATTACAGGGCGAAATACAATACTGGCTTTTGAAAATGCCTATCACGGAGATACTTTCGGTGCCATGAGCGTAAGCGGCCGTGGCATTTTTACAAACGCTTTTAAGGATTTTTTATTCGATGTTGTTTTTATCGAAACACCGAATGCAGATAATCTGGAAGAAATAAAATCCATCATTAAGTCCAAAAAAGAAAAAATCGCCGCATTCATTTATGAACCCCTTCTTCAGGCTGCCGGCGGAATGAATATGTACGACGCAGAAAATATGGATCAGCTCCTGAGTTTCGTACGGTCTGAACAAATAATTTGCATTGCTGATGAAGTGCTGACAGGCTTTGGAAGAACAGGCTCTCTTTTTGCAAGCGAATCATTGTCGAATTATCCTGACATCATTTGTTTAAGTAAAGGACTCACAGGCGGATTTTTAGCGCTCGGAGCCACAGCATGCCGGCAGTTTATATTTGATGCATTCCTGAGCGATGACCGCTCAAAGACTTTTTTTCACGGTCATTCTTATACAGCCAACCCGCTCGCTTGTGCAGCAGGTCTTGCAAGTCTTGATTTGCTGCAGGAAAAAACCTGTCTTGATAAAATAAGGGAAATACAATTTAGCCATGAACAATTTGTGTCAGCCAGTTTATCAAAATCTCATGGAAACTTTTTTCTGAATCCGCGTTTCATGGGAACTATCCTGGCATTTGAATTAAATGATGGTAAAAACAACTACACAAACAACATTGGAAGAGAAATTATGAAACAGGCGCTTGGGAAAGGTATTTACCTCAGACCGCTGGGTAATACTGTTTATCTAATGCCACCCTATTGCATTACAGACGAAGAGCTCAATAAAATTTATCGGTTTATTTTATCAATACCGGATGTTCTGAAAGTGTGAGAATGTGAGAGTGTGAGAGTACTTGTCTAATGAACTTCCAGTTCGTTCTTTAATTTCAACAGCGAATTCTCCATCATAGTTCCAAGTTGTTTGTCATAAAACATACTGGCGAGTTTCTCCCATGGATACCAGTTGATGTGAAAATGAAGGCTCCATTCCAAAACTGTCTGACCATCCATTCTTGTCAAAATATAATTGCCCGTAAAACTCCTTTGCCCATTTTTCCAGCGGGTGAGAATAGTGTCCCTTCCTGCACTTAATATTTCAACAGAAACATTACCTCTCTTCATAAATGCAGAATCAAACTGATCGTTGGGATTGATTCCGGAAAACTGGGTAAGAAGCATCTCATTCCAGGTTTTCCATTCTTTCAGATCAATAATTTTTCTACGAACAGTTTCCTGCTGGCTATTTATCTGCACTATGCGGCTTATCGAAATATCCGAAGGAAATAATGCAAATAAAAAAAGAATAACCAGAGAAAAAATAATCAGGCTGCCCAGAATAAGTTTCAAAGCGATGTTTTATCTGTTACTATTCCCATTTAAAAGTCTTAATCGCAACGGCGTAAATAAGAATGCCCCATAATATCAGGATACCGATCTGTTTGCTGCAGTCCATCAACGAAGCACCTTCAAATGCGACGTTTCTCATAGCATCATTTAATTGTTTAAGCGGAAGTATCTCACAGAATTTCTGTAGCCAGACTGGAAATGCCGTAGTCTGAAAGAATGTTCCACCCAGCAAAAACTGAGGCAGCGTGAAAATATTTGCA
>DATHPV010000701.1:0-5363 GCA_035483495.1 Puia sp. | reverse complement strand
CTCGCCGCTTCATATAATTTATAAATAAGTTCTTCGTCGGAAAGTGAATTCACTTTTAGTGTGATGGAAGCGTATTTCTTATTTTTTGCTGATTTGATTTCTGCGTTGATCATTTTATACAATTCCTTACGCAGGTATATGGGGCATGGAATAAGTGTTTTACAGGCTTTCAGAGGAGTTAATCCATATTTCCAGTTCTCCATGTAATTGAACATACGGTTCACATCTGCCATTATATTTCTGTTGGCTGTCAGCAGACAATGATCACTGTACATCGCAGCCGTTTTTTCATTGAGATTTCCTGTGCTCACAAAACCATAATAAATTGACCGGGGCCCCTTCTTTTTTTTGATCAGACAGAGTTTGGAATGAACTTTCATGTTTGGAATTACATCGATCACTTTAACACCTTCTTCTTCCAAGAGGGACTTCCATTCCAGGTTTGCTTCTTCATCAAAACGTGCGCGATATTCCATCATGGCGGTTACCTGTTTTCCATTCCTCACTGCATTTATTAGTGCATTAATCACTTTCGAATTGGAAGCCAGCCTGTAGCATGTTACTTTAATACTTGTAACGTCGGGATCTATAGCAGCTTCCCGTAGCAGGTCAATTACCGCATTAAATGAGTGATAAGGAAAATGCAACATTACATCCTGTTCAAGAACAACATCTGTAATTCTGTGTGAACTGCGCACGAGGGGATGGGGGAATGGTTTTTTGCGTTGTCCTTTTCGGGTAAAGACATCGGGGAACTCAATAAAATGTCTAAAATTATGAATTCGGCCGCCGGGAATTGTTGTGCCTTTTTTCGCCAGAGAAAGCCCTTTGATCAGGTATTCTAGCAGATCCGTGTCCATTTCCTTATCGTAGACAAATCGAACGAATTTTCCTTTTCTTCTGTTTTTGAGACCCTTCTCAATTTTTTGCATAAGTGAAGTGGAAAGATCATTGTCTATATCGATTTCAGCATCTTTTGTGACTTTAAAAACCCATGATCCATAGCGATCATAACCAAAATAAGAAAAGATATTTTTCAGGTTATAGCGGATTACATCTTCGAGCAGGATTATATAGTTTTCATCGGGGGAAGGAGAAGGCAGTATTACAAAACGCCCAAGAGTTCGGCTGGGAATCTCGATCAGGGCAAATTTTTTCTCTTCCTTATCGGGCGATTTTCTGGTCAAAACTACACCGAGGTACAGGGATTTCTCTCGCAGGTAGGGAAATTGGGGTATGCTTTCGATCATCAACGGAATGATATTGGCGCGAGCTTCCTCTTCAAAATAATTCTGCACAAATTTCTGCTGGTCCTTATTCAGATCTTTCTCAGTGATCAGAAAAATCTTTTCATTCTTCATTTCACTATATATATTTCTCCAGATCTCGTCAAATCGTTCCTGCTGTTGTAACACAATAGATTGAATCTGAAGAAGAATTTTGTCCGGAGCGGTTTCCATGTGCATGTTCAGTTTCCCTTTTCCACTATATTCTTTCATTCGGTTCAGAGCAGCCACCCTGACGCGAAAAAATTCATCCAGGTTATTGGAAAAGATTCCCAGAAACTTAACTCTTTCCCTGAGAGGTACTGATGGATCTGCTGCTTCCTGTAATACCCGGGCGTTGAAAGCCAGCCAGCTTATGTCCCGGGGAATTGTTCTCCTTTTCATAATAGACATCCGTAGCTTTATTGCAAAGTAAGCGGAAATAGAATTTGGAAAAATGTAAAACCGGAATATTAGAAATGGTCACATAACGGTAACGGAGCAGTTTATTCTTTCTCCGTAAATGAATTGTGAATGGAATTATAAAAAGCACCAAATACCATCGGATTATCGGATGAAAATCGCCCTATACCCATTAATTAGGGCAATTTAGAGTTTCGTTTACCAGGTTCCTCAATCTTTTCTTTGAAAATCTGAGAATTATCCCGACCTTCGCCGTCCAAAATTCCGATGGTATGTCCAGAGTATGTCAGTTAACCGGTAAGAGGCCAATTACAGGGAATAGCGTTTCCCACTCAAATATTAAAACAAAACGCCGTTTTTTGCCAAATTTGCAACAAAAGCGTTTTTTCCTTGCGGAAGAAGACAAATGGGTTACCCTTAAACTTTCAACTGAAGGCATCCGGACGATCAACAAAAGAGGTCTTTACGCTGTTGTTAAACAATTACGTAAAGCAGGGGAAAAGATCTGATAATTTCCAGCATTTAAATATATAAATTCAGAAAAATGGCCAAGAAAGGAAGTAGGGTACAGGTTATTCTGGAATGTACCGAACATAAGACCAGCGGCAAGCCCGGAACGAGCCGATATATAACTGTAAAAAACAAAAAGAATACTCCGGAAAGAATGGAGCTAAAGAAGTTCAATCCCATTTTGAAAAAAGTCACAGTACATAAAGAAATTAAGTAATCATGGCAAAAGCAGCAAAAACCGCGATCAAAACAAAGGATGCACGTGCAGCAGCCGAAGCAAAAAACTGGACAAAAGTTATAAAGGCAGTAAGGAGCCCTAAAACAGGCGCTTATACTTTCAAAGAAGCAATTATCCATAAGGATAGCATCAAGTCATTTTTAGCGCAGAAATAGACGGCACGCCAATTTTTTTTAAGTTAAGCTGTTCCTTGCCGGAGCGGCTTTTTTTCTTTAAAAAATTTCTAATCAACTACCACTTATGGGATTTTTTGATAAACTATTCGGGAAAAAAGAAAAGCAAACTTTGGACGAAGGTTTGCAAAAAACGAAAGAGAGTTTTCTCACCCGGGTTGGTAAAGCGATTGCAGGAAAGACAACGGTAGATGAAGATGTCCTTGACAATTTAGAGGACGCGCTCGTGAGCGCAGACGTCGGCGTAGACACAACCATTCAGATAATCGAGCGGATTGAAAAAAGAGTCGCCCGGGACAAATATCTGAATACCTCAGAACTCAACGAATTGTTAAGAAATGAAATTGAGCAAATGCTCAGGGAGAATGGGGCAAACAGTGTTCAAAACTTCGAAGTTCTGCCGGCAAAACCATATGTTATTTTAGTTGTGGGAGTGAACGGCGCCGGTAAAACCACTACCATAGGCAAGCTGGCCTACAATTACAAAAAAGCAGGTTTTAGTGTACTTCTTGGAGCCGCTGATACTTTTCGTGCAGCTGCAACAGATCAATTAAACATATGGAGTGAAAGGGCGCAGGTTCCGATCGTAAAGCAGGGTATGGGGGCTGATCCGGCGTCTGTTGCGTTTGATACTGTTCAAAGCGGGCTTTCAAGGGAAACAGATGTCATAATAATAGACACGGCTGGCCGTCTTCATAATAAAACGCACTTAATGGAGGAGTTAAGTAAGATTAAGAGGGTTATGAAGAAACTGATTCCTGATGCTCCTCACGAAGTTTTACTCGTTTTAGATGGCAGTACCGGTCAAAATGCTATAGAACAGGCAAAGCATTTCACTGCTGCCACAGACGTAACGTCTCTTGCCATTACTAAACTTGACGGGACGGCCAAGGGCGGCGTTGTGCTCGCCATCGCCAGCTTATTTAAGATTCCTGTAAAATATATAGGTGTCGGGGAGAAAATAGGAGATCTTCTGCTATTTGACAGTCATGAATTTGTGGACAGCCTGTTCAAAGAGCAGTCTGCCTAATCTAAAATACGCCTGATTATCCCGGCGGGCGATCAAAACTGCGCTTTATCTATCCTTTTCAACTGGTATTCAGGTACTCTTCAGGCGGTGTTTATCAGGTAATTCGGACTTTTCAATGTTTGTTTTCAGTACCAGCCAGCCAAGAATTGCGGCCAAAATGGAAGCAATTAAAACAGCTACTTTGGAGCTTTGAATTAACTCATCATTAGAGCTGAAAGCCAGGTTGGTAATGAAGATAGACATAGTGAACCCGATTCCTGCCAGCAGGCCCATACCAATTAACTTTGTGGTATTTATGCCTTCCGGAAGTTTTGCTATTCCGAAGAGGATGCCTAAAGCGCTAAAACCTGCAATGCCTAATGGTTTTCCCAGAAGCAATCCCAATGATATTCCTAAACTGTTTGCACTGAAAATCTCTGATTTCCAGGCTGCGGGCAGATGAATTGCTGTATTTGCCAGGGCAAAAACGGGAATAATGACAAAATTTACAGGCTTATGTAAAAAATGTTGCAAACGTGCCGAAGGCTGAACATCGTTGTTTCTTCTAAATGGTATGGTAAAAGCCAATAGAATTCCGCTCAATGTTGGATGAACTCCCGACATGTACATAAAATACCAAAGAAAAATTCCTGGTATGAGATAGATCCATAATGACTTAACATTCAATTTATTTAATATCAATAGGCAAAGAAATAAACCCAACGCAAGAGACAGGTATAAAAACGAAAAAGACTGGGTATAGAATATGGCTATTATAATAACAGCGCCTAAGTCGTCTATAATTGCCAACGCTGTAAGAAATATTTTCAACGAGAGGGGAATTCTTTTTCCTATAAGAGATAAAATCCCTAATGAAAAGGCGATATCCGTCGCCATCGGAATGCCTATCCCTGGTTGTTCGGGTTTTCCGTGATTAAACAAAAAATGAATAAGTGCAGGAACTATCATTCCGCCTACAGCCGCCAAAGCAGGAAGGGCAGCGTTTTTAACAGATGAGAGTTCACCAATATAGAGCTCACGTTCTATTTCAAGCCCGACTAATAAAAAGAAAATGGTCATTAGGCCATCATTTATCCACTCTTCAATACGAAATGGAATATTGATATTGAAGATGTTCAATGGCGCCTGTGTATGCCAGAAATGGATATAGCCAGGTCCAACGGAAGAATTTGCCAGAATCAGCGAAATAGCAGTACAACCGATCAATATCAGACCCCCAGCCTTCTCGCTGTTAAAAAATTGCTGGAATAGTCCGGTTGATTTTTGCGTTTTAACCATCAATTTCGAAGATACCGTTTTAAGCTAATGAGCACTCAGATAGGGGCGATGCTAATTTGTGAACATTTTTATGAGCAGTTCTTTTATTTGATCAGCGGTTAATTAGGATCGTGTCTAATTCAACCATTCGCTATAATGAGCTAATTTCGCGGGGCATGAAAACAAAATCAATTCGCAGGGATAAGGTGAATATCATAACCCTCGGATGCAGTAAAAATATGGTGGATAGCGAAGTGCTCAGTGGACAATTGCGCCTGAATGGTATTGAGGTTAGCCACGAGAGCATGAAAAGAGCCAACAATATCGTCGTCGTAAATACTTGTGGATTTATAGATAAAGCAAGGGAAGAATCGGTGAATACAATACTGGAACAGGTGGCTTTGAAAAAAGAAGGAAGCCTCGAAAAAGTGTATGTTACCGGATGCCTTAGTCAAAGATATCGCGAT
>DATHPV010000700.1:0-2694 GCA_035483495.1 Puia sp. | reverse complement strand
TACATGCAATAAAAATGGCGAAGAAACAGGAGAATTGAATCGTCTTCTGCCAACGCGCATCCGATTCATACATCTTATTAATCGTATCATCCAGGAACGTATACTCAAACGGATAGTTTGTGAAACTTTTCCATTCTTTTTGGATTCCCGTTATCGCTTTTGGTATTTGTCCTGCTTTTATTTTGAACATGAATTCCATTTCGAAATTAAGACCCAGCACATGTTCCTCGGGTTCGATTTTCTTTGAGAGTGTTTCAAAATGATAGTCTTGCACGACGCCTATAATAGTTCCATTGATAGGTTCACAATATTCGCCTAGTTTAGCCTGATCTCCCAGCATATTTAACAAAGTTTCATTGATGATAACCGGGCGTTTATTTCGGGATGTATCGGTAGGAAAAGATCTGGAAAAAGGCCTGCCCTGTAAAAACTTAATGCCCAGCATTTCAAAATAATCGTAATCGACCGACAATTGTTTTCTCCATTTCTGTTCTCCGTTCAGGCGAAATCCATTTGTATTATATGATCCATTCAGACCACCATTCATTCCGGAGAAATAGGAAATATAGGATTGTGACCTGGCGAAATTGCCTAACCTTTCCTTTGCCTCTTTGGTAAAATCCAAATTCCACGTCGGGTTAGAAACCATCAGCACCTGTTCCTTGTCAAATCCAAGATCTTTATTATTGATATAATGCATTTGACGATTTATAATAAATGCGGATATCATCAGCACTACGGACCCGGTATATTGTAATACAACTACTATGCGCGAGAAATGTGGATTGATTTTAAAAGTACGCAGACTTTTGAGAACGGACACTGGTTTCATCTTCGATATGACCAACGCCGGATAATATCCTGCCATCAAACCCAGTACGAAACTGAGCCCCACTACTGCAGGAAGAATATCTTTCCAATGTATATTACCGATGCGCAGGTCGGTTCCTATAATATCATTAAACAATGGAAGGAGAAAAATGGTTAATCCTAATCCGATAATCACAGATATCAAAATGATGATCTGTGTTTCCACCCAAAATTGTAGAATGATAGATTTCCTGGCGGCCCCCATCACTTTTCTAACGCCCACTTCCTGAGACCTGGCTGATGCGTTGGAAATAACCAGCAGCACATAATTCAAGGAAGCTATGAGAAGAATAATGATTACGAGACACGCAAGTTGATAAATATTTTTTGCATCCGTATAGTGACCCCACGGATTGGATACATTATAATGGCAATCTGCAAGTGGTCTCAGGTACCAACTGTATTTTGAGTAATCAAAATCTTTCATGTATTTGCCATAGGCATCAACATAAGGTTTCAAAAAATATTTTTTCGACCAGCCATTTAATTTATTGGTGAAAGCCGAAAGCGAAACACCATCTTTTAATTCAATGAATAACAAATGTGAACTGTGATTAAAACCCTGTTTTATGTTTTCCTCATAATCAGGGTCAGCCTTCAGGGGAACAACTAATTCATATTGAATACTGGAATTGTCAGGTGCATTTTCCGCAACCGCCGCTACCGTAAATAGATAGGTGCTATCGCTGATAAGGCTAATCGTTTTCCCTATTGGATCGGTACTGCCGAAATACTTCTTAGCTGTATTCTCAGAGATGATGGCATTTTTCACAGATGCCTTTAATGCTTCGGGATTTCCCTTCAGAATATGAAATGAGAAGGTTTTGAAAAAATTATCGTCGGCGTAAACAATATGTTTGAGCTTGTAAACCTCCTTATTAAATTGCACCATTCCATCGCCCTGATCCTGGAACCGTACGATACTATTTACTTCGGGGAAGTTTTGTTGAATGTCTCTTCCGATGATCAGTGAAGTAACTAATTCGTTATCCACTTCATTTTTCTTTGTGAGAAAACTAAAAAGATGACTGGCCGGCTTTGCATCTCCAGTCACCCAGTCCTTTGTTCGCTCAAATCGAAACAGTCTGTCTTTATTTTTAGAGAACGTATCGTAGGATTGTTCTTTCCGAATATAAAAAAACAGCAGCAGACAAAAAGCGATCGATAAAGACAAACCAACAATATTAATAATACTGAAGGTCCGGTTCTTCAACAGATTCCGCCAGGCAATTTTGATATAGTTCTTAAGCATACAGGCTTTTTAGCACTAAGAAGTTAAAACTTTATCTTGAAAATTTAATCAACTGCGTAATCATTTTTTTAAAAAGCGATGGTAGATATTAATAAGGCTGTCTTAAAAAGACAGCCTTATCGATACAGGTATATCAAAAAAACACAAATTAATCAGGCGTGTGCTGCTTCGGTTTCTCCAACAGAAACATGAATTTCATTCGCAGCATTCAGTATGAAATTCCCAATTTCATTTGGATGAGAAACCAGCGAAGCGTGACTGGAATCCAGAGAAATTATTTTTGCGTTGATACGCTGTGCCATGAATTGCTCGGCAGGCGGAGGTATCATACGATCGTTCATGGAAACCTGGTACCAGCAGGGAAGATTTTTCCATCCGGCGTCGGATATTTTCGCCTGGAAACAAGCCAATGAAAGTGGTTTCTGTGTGGCCGCCATTGTCAGCGACTGCGTTTTATCGAGGTCCTGACAGAAATTATCTCCGAACATTTCTCTGTCGATCCAGAGGAAACCATATTTATCAGGTCGAATGGCTGCAGCACCGGGAGGAGCCACGGGTGCACTGGAAGATAA
>DATHPV010000699.1:0-4236 GCA_035483495.1 Puia sp. | reverse complement strand
AAATGATATCAGATGGCATTTCATAGGGCATCTTCAAACCAATAAGGTTAAATATATCGCGCCATTTATATATATGATTCAATCGGTAGATAGCCTTAAACTACTACTTGAAATAGACAAACATGCGGCAAAAAATAATCGTACGATACTTTGTCTGCTACAAATTTTCATTGCCAGTGAAGAAAGCAAATTCGGGCTCAATGAAATGGAGCTCGAGTCGCTTATTCAAACCGTACTTCAAAACAAAGAGGAAGATAAATTCCGCCACTCACTGGTGAGCGGCTGCATGGGGATGGCTACGCAAACAAATAATGAAGAAAAAATCAAAACGGAATTTAAATCACTTCAACTGACTTTTGAAAAAATAAAAACAGCTTTCCCTTATTATCCTGTAGATACACTAAGTATGGGTATGAGCACTGATTATTTAATTGCCATTGAATCCGGATCCACCATGGTACGTATCGGTAGCCTGATATTTGGTGCCAGACAGGAGAAAAAAGTGTGAGAGTGTGAGAGTGTGAGAGTGTGAGAGTGTGAGAATGCGGATATACCGATTAATGACAATTGTGTGCAAGACATTCTGCTGTAGACGCAAAATTAATTAATTTCGCCTTTGATAAATCTAAAACATGGCGGAATTGAATGTAGAAGGGAAATCCCTTAATTTTTTGGAAGAAATTATAGAAGATGATCTTAAAGCAGATAGATACAAATCTATTCTTACACGTTTTCCACCCGAACCTAATGGATATCTTCACATAGGTCATGCAAAATCAATCTGCCTCAACTTTGGACTCGCTAACGAATATGGGGGGAAGACCAATCTTCGTTTTGATGATACAAACCCTGCAAAAGAAGAAACCGAATATGTAGATAGTATTATTGAAGATGTGAAGTGGCTCGGTTTTATTCCCGATAAAATTTTATACGCATCCGACTATTTTGAACAGCTCTATCAATTTGCTTTAAAACTTATTGACAAAGGATTAGCCTACGTTGATGACAGCAACAGCGAAGAAATAGCCTTACAAAAAGGAACCCCGACTCAAGCAGGAATTGCGAATAACTTCCGGGACAGGACTGTTACAGAAAATCGCAGTTTATTTGAGGAAATGAGGGAGGGGAAATATGCAGACGGAGACAAAGTACTCAGGGCAAAGGTAGACATGGCTTCCCCTAATATGCATATGCGCGATCCGATTATTTATCGGATAAAAAAAGCCCATCATCACAGAACAGAAAATAAATGGTGCATATATCCAATGTATGATTTTGCACATGGACAAAGTGATTCAATAGAAAATATCACACATTCCATTTGTACTTTGGAATTTGTGCCGCACCGGCCTTTATACAACTGGTTCATCGAGAATCTGGAAATATTTCCCTCCCGTCAATACGAATTCGCCAGACTGAATTTGACTTTCACGGTTTTGAGTAAACGAAAATTGCTTCAACTGGTAGAAGAAAAATATGTCAACTCCTGGGATGATCCGAGGATGCCGACGATTTCAGGTTTACGAAGACGAGGATACACGCCCGAAAGCATCAGGAACTTTACAGACAGAATAGGCGTTCAAAAAAGGGACAATCTCATTGATGTTTCGTTGCTGGAATTCTGTTTGCGCGAAGATTTAAATAAAAATGCACTTCGCAGAATGGTCGTTTTCGATCCTCTGAAAATTGTTATAACCAACTATCCTGATCAGGTGGAAATGTTAACTACCGAAGATTATCCTGAAGGGGCAGAAAAAACAGGAAACCGGGAAATACCTTTTGGCAGGGAAATCTTTATTGAAAGGGAAGACTTCATGGAAAATCCGTCTAAGAAATATTTCAGGCTTGCACCAGGAAAAAGAGTCCGTTTGAAAAGCGCTTATATCATTGAATGTGAAAAAGTAGTAAAAGATGACCAGGGAATAATTACAGAGCTTCAATGCAGTTATTTACCAGAAAGTAAAAGTGGAAACGACAGTTCCGGTTTAAAAGTGCAGGGAACATTACATTGGGTTAGTAAAGCTCATGCAATTGGAGTAACACTACGATTATACGACCGCCTTTTTAAAGTGGAAAACCCATCTGTGGAAGCTGGCGATTTTAAAGATTATATCAATCCCGATTCGCTTAAGGTAATTGAAAACGCTGTTGCTGAACCCTCTCTGGCAGATGCAAATTCAGACGAGCGATTTCAATTTATCCGTAAAGCTTATTTCTGCCTTGATAGAGAAAGTTCGAAATCCCGATTAATATTCAACAGGACAGTAACTCTCAAGGACGCCTGGGCCAAGGAGATAAAAAAAGGATGACTGGTAGCGGGCTGGTAAAAACGCCGGTAACAGTCATCCGTGAAACGATACTAAATATTAGTTGCCGGCTGGTTTTCCTCCACCTCCGCTACGCATTTGTTGCATATATTTTGTACGCCAATCCTGATATTGTTTAAACAGTGGATCGCCTAAAATTGGCTGAATCCGCTTGTCTGCCTGATCGGTAATAGTCTGCATTTTTGCCTGCTTTTCATCCTGGCTAAGAGATTGATCCTGGAATATTGCACGGCGTTGCGGACCGTAAGACATACTAATCGCAACAACAGAATCTGCCTGTACATCAGTCATTTTCAGATCTGTTATTAATTTTTGTTTCATTTGGGCAGCCCGGGCTGCCGGATCTCCCTGCTGAGCGAAACTGTTTACTGAACTAAATAAGGCCAGCATGACCAATACGCCTGCTGCGATAAATTGTTTCATAAATTGAAGTTTTTTTATAACTATTTTGTACGCCAAATACATGCCAATGGTTGTTAACAGTTTCATTCTTTATTCAAATGGCAAATTAGCTTTTCAACAAAACAATAAGACTTTCAGAACTTATGTAAATTGCATCTATGAATCAATACCTGGAATTGCTTGATCATGTTGTTCGCAAGGGAGTTCATAAAGAAGATCGCACAGGCACGGGTACGCAGAGTTGTTTCGGCTACCAGATGCGTTTTGACCTGAGGAATGGTTTCCCCATGGTTTCCACCAAGCAGCTTCATCTAAAAAGTATTATATATGAATTGCTTTGGTTCCTGAAAGGAGACACAAATATTAAATATCTGAAGGATCATGGAGTAAGAATATGGGATGAATGGGCAGACGAGCGCGGAGAGCTTGGACCAGTTTATGGTAAACAATGGAGAAGCTGGACCGGCGCTGATGGAAAACAAATTGATCAAATCAGTACGCTAATTAACCAGCTTACAACAAACCCTGACAGCAGGCGATTAATCGTAAGTGCATGGAACGTGGGAGATCTGCCGGAAATGGCACTAATGCCATGCCATGTATTATTCCAATTTTATACATCCATATCTCCAAATTCTGGTCGGAGGCAATTGAGCTGTCAACTGTATCAGCGAAGTGCTGATGTTTTTCTGGGTGTGCCGTTTAATATTGCGTCCTATGCACTTTTAACTCTGATGATTGCACAGGTAACTGATATGGAGGCGGGAGAATTTATTCACAGTTTCGGCGATGTCCATTTGTACAGTAATCATCGCGAACAAGCCGCGCTGCAGTTAACGAGGACACCAAATCCCCTTCCTGTAATGAAATTGAATCCAAAAGTGAAAAATATTTTTGATTTTCAATACGAGGATTTTAGCCTCGAAAATTATAAACCCCATCCTCCCATTAAGGCACAGGTAGCTGTATAAACTGACATTTGATGAAGCTGTCGATAATAGTAGCCGCAACTGAAAATAATGCAATCGGAAAAGATAACCAGATGTTGTGGAACCTTCCGGAGGACATGAAATTTTTTAAAAATACCACATGGGGATATCCTCTAATAATGGGGAGAAAAACATTTGAGGCCCTCGGAAATAACCCGCTTCCCGGGAGATTCAATATCGTAATCAGCAGGCAGGTGGGATATAATGCAGGAAACGATGAAGTTCAGGTAACAGACAGCCTGATTAAAGCTATAGCGCTAGCAGAAAAGACCGATGCAAAGGAAGCTTTTATTGGAGGTGGTGGCCAGATTTATAAAGAATCTCTTTTATTATGTGACACGATTTATATGACAAGGGTCTTTGTGCAACTCAATGGGGACGCTTTTTTTCCCGAAATTCCAAAAGACATTTTTAAGCTCACCAGCTCCAAAAAGGTTCCTGCAGATGAAAAACACGCATATGTTATGGATTTTCAAACCTGGACCAAAATTAAATCCATACCGTCTCATATACGATAA
>DATHPV010000698.1:0-2439 GCA_035483495.1 Puia sp. | reverse complement strand
TTATCCGGGTATTGGCCCACTTCATGCATTTCTTTTTACATCGGGAAGAGCTTCCTTTTATAATGTTACTGACAATGAAGCACTCGATGCCGCTTTTCTTCTTGCCAGACTGGAAGGCATCATACCAGCCCTGGAATCTGCTCACGCGCTGGCATTATTGGAAAAGTGTAAATTCCATAAAGATGATAATGTGGTAATCTGTCTGAGCGGAAGAGGAGATAAAGACTTGGATACTTATATGAAGAAAATGGAAAATTGAAATGGATTTTAAAAGTATTTGAACCTTATTATTTATTTCTTAGTTGATACAATTAACGCCGGAATATGAGTCGAATTAAAGAACTGTTTTTCAAAAAAAGGCGAGGTTTATTAAATGTATATTTCACGGCTGGCTTTCCGCGTTTGGATGACACGATCACAATAATGAAAGCTCTACAGGAAGCAGGAGTAGATATGATCGAGCTGGGAATGCCTTACAGCGACCCGTTAGCAGACGGGCCCGTGATTCAATCTAGTAGCGCGCACGCATTGAGTAATGGAATGTCAATTCAAAAACTTTTTGAACAACTAAACGGTTTCCGCAGTGAAATTCATTTGCCTGTTTTATTAATGGGCTACATGAACCCCATACTGCAATACGGATTTGAAAATTTTTGCAGGGATGCGGCTACAGCAGGAGTGGATGGCCTCATTTTACCGGATTTACCGGTATTCGAATTTGAAAGAGAATTTGGAGTTCTGATAAAAAAATATAAACTGGATTTCGTCTTTCTTGTAACTCCTGAAACAACCGAGTTGCGCGTTCGGCAACTTGATGCGCAAAGCAGCGGTTTTCTTTATGCCGTTTCATCGTCATCGACAACGGGCAAAAATGTGATGCTAAGTGATCAGGAAATATATTTTAAGACCCTGCAATCCCTGAACCTTAGAAATCCGATACTTATTGGCTTCGGAATTAAGGACAAGGATAGTTTTTCGAAAGCCTGTTCATTTGCAAACGGGGCTATAATCGGGACGGCATATATCAGGATTTTGGAAAATTCTTCTACGGGCGAAATTCCAGAGAAAACAAAAGAATTTATCAAATCGCTTAGATGAAAATAGTCATCATAAAATATAATGCAGGTAATATACGCTCCGTATTATTTGCTTTGGAAAGAATTGGTGCTGAAGCTACGGTGACAGATGAGCCTGAACTTATCGCCGCTGCGGATAAGATTATTTTCCCTGGAGTAGGAGAGGCCCGTTCTGCAATGAATTACCTTAAGTCGAGAAAAATGGATATTCTCATTCAAAATTTGAAACAGCCTGTATTGGGGATTTGTCTGGGTATGCAGTTGCTATGTTCATTTTCAGAAGAAAACGATACACCGTGTTTGGGGATATTCAATGAAAAGGTTAAAAAATTTGATCCTATGACCGATAAATCACTCAAAGTGCCGGAGATTGGATGGAACAACATTTATGATCTGAAAACAGCCTTTTTTGCAGGAATTCCTGAAAACAGCTATTGCTATTTCGTCCATGGATATTATGCCGGGATCGGAGAATCTACGATTGCTAAAACTGACTATATTCAACCCTTCAGTTCAGGCCTGAATAAAAAAAACTTTTATGGAGTCCAGTTTCATCCGGAAAAAAGTGCGGTAGTGGGAGAAAATATTCTGACGAATTTTATTCAGCTTAAGTTTTAATATTATGTCAATAGAGATCATTCCGGCAATTGATATATTACGGGGTAAGTGTGTTCGATTGACCCAGGGGAAATATGGAAGTGAGAAAATTTACAATGAGAACCCCTTAGAGGTTGCAAGACAATTTGAAGACACGGGGTTAAAGCGTTTGCATCTTGTAGACCTCGACGGTGCAAAAGAAGGCCGGGTAATAAACTGGAAAGTGTTGGAGTCCATTGCAGAAAAAACAAATCTGGAAATTGATTTTGGTGGAGGTATAGGAACTTTAAAGGATCTCCAAATCGTATTTGATTCCGGTGCGTTATTAGCTGCCATCGGCAGTGTTGCTGTGAAGAATGAAAGTCTTCTGATGGAATGGTTTTTTAGCTTCGGTCCCGAAAAATTCTTATTGGGAGCTGATGTTCGGGATGAAAAAATTTCTATTAGTGGATGGCAGGTGGACACAGAAATATCCATATTTGATTTCATTAGAAAATATCAAGAGGCAGGTATTCATCAGATTTTCTGCACGGATATTAAATTAGATGGGGCTTTGATGGGACCTTCCATAGAGTTATATAAAAAAATTCTGAGTTCTTTTCCTGACTTATATTTTATTGCCAGCGGCGGTATTCGGTCGTTGGAGGATATCTACGAACTCGAGCAGAGCGGATGTAAAGGCGCAATTCTGGGAAAAGCAATTTATGAGGGATTGATTACACTTAAGGATCTCGCACATGTTAACTAAGAGGATTATCCCCTGCCT
>DATHPV010000697.1:0-4080 GCA_035483495.1 Puia sp. | reverse complement strand
ACCGGATTCGCTGCCGCCGCTTTCATGGCCAGAAAACTCACAGTTATTAAAGCAATCGCCAACGCAGCCACTCCCGCTAATACAAATACCCACCAGCTTAGATCCAGTCTATAAGCATAATCCTGCATCCATTTGTTTACGGAGAAGTATGCCAGCGGCCAGGCAATCGCATTGGCTATTACCACGAGTTTGATAAAATGTTTGGAAAGTAAAGCAACGATGCTGGACATGGATGCTCCCAGTACTTTGCGAACACCAATTTCTTTGATCCTTCTTTCGGCTGAATAAGACGCGAGACCGAATAAACCCAGGCAGGAAATAAGTATCGCCAGAAATGCCAGTATTCCCACCATCTGCGTGATCTGTGCGTCGGTGCGATATACTTCTTTAAAATGATCGTCCAGTAATTGATATTGTAGCGGATGGCCAGGGAAGTTTTGCTGCCATAATTTTTGTACTAAAGCAATTGCCTGACTGGCTTTATCTCCATTCACTTTTACAGAGAGTGTACCAAATCCCCATTCTTTCTGATTGAACAGAAATATGGTTTCAATTTTATAATGAAGTGAATTGAAATTAAAATCTTTCGCGATCCCGACAATTCTGCCTGTGGAGTCCAGTCCGAATTCTTTTCCAATCAGCGTGGAAATGTTGGCATTTGGTTTATCCTTTAATAACTCGTGCGCCAGTCTTTCATTTAATATATACTCTTTGCCATTTGCGTTTTTGTCGTGGGAGAAATCTCGTCCATAAGCGAGTTTCATTTTGTACACATTCATGTAGTCCGGATCAACCATCAGGATGGTGCTGGATATTTGCTGTTTGGGTCCGTCGCCAATAAAATGGACGCCCGTCTGATCCAGATGTCCGCCCAGCTGATCCCGGCAGGCAGTAACACCTGATACAAACGGGCTTGCTGCGAGTTCTGTTTTCAGTAAATCATATTTCGGGTAAGTAATATCATCCAGTGTTACCGTGATCATATTGTCGCGGATAAATCCCGGATCCTTACTTTGCATATAGTTCAGCTGTCGAAAAACAAAAATGGTAGAGATAATTAAAAAGATCGCGCTAACAAACTGACCAACTACCAGAATATTTCTGAATGTTGCTTTCTTACCGGCTGATAGGCCTCCTCCTTTTAATACTTTTGAAGGTTGAAAGGATGAGAGATAAATAGCCGGGTATATTCCGGATATAATTCCGACAATGATTGACCCCACAACTATTGATATGATAATGCCGGGATGTTGAAGAAGTATGGGCTGAAGATTTCTCTGACTCAGATTTTCGACGTAGGGGAGCACCAGAAACACCAATACCATTGCCAATACCAGTGCTATTAGTGAAAGCATGATGGTTTCTCCGATAAACTGTAATCCCAGTTGAAATCTTTGTGCGCCAATTGATTTACGTATCCCCACTTCCTTTGCTCTTTCCGCTGATCTTGCAGTAGCCAGGTTCATAAAATTTATACAGGCAATGCTCAATACAATCAGGGCAATGATCATGAATATATTTGTATAATTCTTATCGAACTTTTGATAGTTCAGATAATCCAAACCAATATCTGCTGAATTTGAATGAACGGCCTGCAATGGAAGCAGGAATAGTTCGTAGTACTTCCAGCCATCATTTTTTCCTGTCATATGCTTTTTCAGGTAGTCAGGGAATTTTTTAGTCATGTCGGCAACATTTGTACCTGGTGCTAATTCAAGATAGGTATTCAACCAGTTGCCTCCCCAGTTTTTCATCCAGTCTGGTTTATAGATTGTATTGAATGAAAACAAGGCTTCAAACTGAAGCTGGGAATTGTCAGGAACATCTTTCAGCACTCCGGTAACAGTAAATGTCGAAGTATCTCCTGCATAATGGTTAATCGTTTTACCAATCGGGTCGGCATCGCCAAATAATTTCTTTGCGCCTGATTCAGTAAGTACGGCGCTATTAGGTTTCAATAGTGCCGTTGCACGATTTCCTCTTAAGAGTGGAAAATCAAATATGGACAGAAAAGTAGAGTCTACAAAATACGTATGTTTGAAATAAATTTTTTTTTCACCGAAGGTCATTTGGTAGTCATCGTTCCAATTCACTCTCGTATAATTGAGTACTTCCGGGAAGTCTTCCTTCATTGTAGGGCCCATGGGAAACATGGACAGCGCCACTTTTTGAGGCGACAACATACCTTCCCATTTCTGCACCTCATTGAGACGGTAAATATTTTTCGTGTGCATCCTGTCAAAACTTCTTTCATAGAATACAAACAGCGTGATCACCACGCATGCGGCCATGCCAATCGCTAGTCCCACGATGTTAATCGATGTATAGAGTTTGTGTTTGGTCAGATTACGCCAGGCGGTGGTGAGATAGTTTTTTAGCATTCTTTATTATTTATGAGAAACCTTATTTAGTATAAGAGTATAGGAGTATAAGAGTATAGGAGTATAAGAGTATAAGAGTATAAGAGTATAAGAGTGAAGTTATTTAGTTATTAAGTTAATAGTTGCTTGTTTTTATTCCATTCCTACACTCTTATACTCTTATACTCTTATACTCCTATACTCTTATACTCTTATATTATTCAGATCTAAGACTGGTTACCGGATTCGACAGCGCTGCCCTGATACATTGATAACTTACAGTCAGCATTGTAATCGCAATAGCGCCCATTCCCGCCGATACAAAAATCCACAAAGACAAAGGTGTACGATATTCAAATTGCAAAAGCCATTCATACATTAAAAAATAAGAAATGGGTGCTGCGATCCAAAGCGAAATCAGCACGAGCACAATAAAATCCTTGGATAACAATTTCCAGAGATTTATAACAGATGCGCCCAGCACTTTTCGAACACCGATTTCTTTTGTTCTTTGAACTGCCATAAAAGATGCGAGTCCGAATAACCCGAGACAGGAGATAATAATTGTCAGACCTGCAAAAAGTGCAGCCAGTGTACCTGTTCGTTTGGTGTCTTCAAATTTTTTAGCATATTGTTCATCCACGAAATGATATTCAAAAGGATATTCAGGATTATATTTCCTGATGATCTGTTCCATCTTCTGCATGTCGCTCTGGATATTGCTTCCGGAACTGAGTTTTACATTGATCACGTTTAATCCGGTATTGGAGGCGCATCCCTCAATAGCCATTGGGGAGACTGGAAAAAACGGCGATCTCAGAATAAAATCTCTGATAACACCGATCACATGATAGGTTTTACCGTCATCTTTTATGAGTTGTCCAATAGGATTTTTAAAGCCCATTGTTTTCACGGCGCCTTCATTCAGCAACGCGGCAGTTGAATCCGTTGGATAGTTTGTAAGGTCCATATCCCGCCCCTTAATAATTTTCAAACCTGCCGTGTTGACCAGGTTCTCATCTGTGCTGAACCGGTCAAAATCAGTTTTATCATCGGGCAATTTTCCACTCCACATTATATCCCAGGTATCACTCCAGACTTCAGTAATGGGCCAGCTTGTTCTGTTTACCATGGTGGCGATGCCGGATTTGAGTAATTCTTCCTTCACCATTTTATAGTTCTTTGTAAGCGTGCCTGTTGAAAAATGATAAACCAGCTGGCTACGGTCATATCCTGTATCTCTTTTCTGGGCAAAACGGATTTGCTGGGCAACGGCAAGCGTACTTATAATTAAAATGATCGCAAAGCTGAATTGCAAAATCACCAAAACCCTTCGTGGAGTCACTAATGACTGAGCATTTTTAAATTTTCCCTTGAGAACCGATACGGGTTTAAACGATGAAAGAAAGAATGCCGGATAACTTCCGGCAAGCATGCCTGTGACAAATATGAATAAAAGAGCGTAAAACCAGAATGCCGGATTCAGGTAAGGCAGGGACAAATTTTTTCCCAGTAGCAGATTGTACGATGGAAGAAAAATCTGTGCGAGTATCAGTCCGAAAACGCCTGATATGATGGCGATAAACATAGATTCTCCTAAAAATTGTATTACCAATGCAGATTTGTATGCGCCTGACACTTTTCGGATTCCTACTTCCTTTGCTCTTTTTTCACTGCGGGCGGTACTGAGATTCATGAAATTGATACAGGCGATCAGCAG
>DATHPV010000696.1:0-2231 GCA_035483495.1 Puia sp. | reverse complement strand
CACGACTTTGCAGGCCACGAGTTTTTCTGTATTCTGCCATATTCCCGGATCATACTCAAAAGCCAATTCATAAAAATGGAGGGCTCCTGCCAAGTCACCCATCTTCATAAGAAGATTACCTCTGAAGTAATTCAGCATAGGATCAATATGGAGCAGGGTATCGAGTTTATCGGTCGCGTGGCCGTAATCTGCATAGTTTTTGGTATCAGCATAGGTTGCCATCATCAGCAGATAAGGTGTGGGTTCTTCCGGAAATAAGGCGGTAAAACGGTCCAGGGACTTCCTGAATGATTTTTCACCGAGGTGCTGACAGGCCATCATATATTGAAGCGACAGATGCTTGTCGTTCTGCGTTGCTTCATCGAATTTTTCAAAGGCCGATCTTGCTGCACTATAGTTTTTATTATTCAGTGCATTTTCAAAAATAGATCCATACTTCTCTCTCGATGTCAACGAAGAATGGGCATCGGGTGATTTGATATCATCAATCAGGTATGAAAACAGTCTGGCATATGATTCACCAAGCTGATATGAAAAAATATCAGCTGCTTTTATGGAGTCCTTTACTTTTATCAGCGTTATTTCCTCGTAATCGAGTCCGCCTTCGCCGAAAGCACGGAACAGTAAGTGTGTTTCTTCATTCTTCACAAAACGGTGTACCAGAGAGAAACTGCCGTTTTTCGCGGTTTCCAGAATGCCGTTGCCAATATTAAACAGACCGAAGCCTGTTGCGATCTTGGTCAGCGTATCTGTATTATCTCTGAGATTACTTCTTGATCCGGTCCTTTTTATGAATTCAGGAAAATAGATCAGATTGTTCAGGACACCGGGATCGCCATGGGAAATGGATTGTTCCAGTGTTGTGGAAATACTTTCTGCTTCCGAGTCGGTGACTGGGATATTTTGTGCAGTCAGGGGTTGAAGGTTCATGACACCAGCCGTCATAACAGCCATGCCAAGGGTTTTTAGGATTGGGCGCATCCGTTTAAAATAAAAACAATTTTTGGTATCAGAAAGCTTCCAGCGGGAAATAAATTATTGTGTAATTGAAAAAAAATTTTAAAATCTCATTTAACTACTGTTTTGGTATTGATTATATCGATCGCTTTATCAAGCAGCTCATCTTTTCCGTTCACAATTCCTTCGATGGTGGGTGTTACAGTGATGTTGATTTTGATTCCCTTTCTTTGTGTTTCGGTCCCATCGGGATAAAAAACACCGAGGCCCGAAATGAGGGTGAGTATGCCTCCGGGCAAATAGATGGGAGATACGTTTCCGTCAGCACCAGCGGTGGTGTTACCGATGACTGTAAGGTCCGGTGCAGTTTGAAAAGCCATGGTAGTATATTCAGCCTGACTTTGTGTAGTTGAATTGACCAGCTCAACAATGGGTCCTTTAAAGAATGCGGGGTTTGGTTCTCCATTACTCAGAAGTGGCGTGTACCGGAATACCCCCGGGTAATTTACGTCACCATCAGTGAATTTCACAAAGGGTGACCCATCCGGTTTAATGTATGCGCCGAAAGTGAACGGCATGAAATCGGAAGGGTAGGTTCGCATATCAACGATGATTCCCCTAGTATTTTCAAAAAGTTTTTTTACGGAGGGAAGCTGTGAGTTATGGAACCGGCCGGGGAATATATAACCAATATTTCCGTTCAGTATTTTATAACTGCTGTCCTTCGGATTTGGATTAAAGTCAATAGACGTGCTGACATGACCGGCTTCCAGGCAATAAGCAATAACTGAAAGTTTTTTATGATTTCGAACTATCTCTAATTGAAGGGAATCCTGACGAGAGCGTAAGAGACTCCTGTATGGCAAGTCCCTGAGTTGTGTTTCATAATTGGAAGCAGGGGACAGAAATAAATTATTTTTAACCAACTGCTGTACAGATACACCATTAATTTTAGAAATTACGTCACCCAATTTCAACTTCTCTTTGATGAAAAGAGTGTCCTCGTAATAACCTGTTACGACGAGTTTGTTTTCAATAAACTTTGCCTGGACGGGGACTTCATATTTCCCAAAAAAATCCTGCAGTTCCTTATTTTTACTCCAAATATTTGCATGTGTATCATGAATTCTGGCGATGATTTCCAAACAGACTAGGGCATAATCTGTGGCATCCTTAGCGTCCGCAAATTTTGGAATGAATTCAGGTAGAACTTTATTCCAGTCTTCCCCAATTACATATTTATAAGGATAGAAATATTGAATGATATTCCAATA
>DATHPV010000695.1:0-3275 GCA_035483495.1 Puia sp. | reverse complement strand
TATTGGAATCATGCAAACAAAAGAAAAAATTAATGGCGCCAGTTACTACGATTATACACTGGATTCATTAAACAAACCTTTAGATAGCACCCTGGTACATCAAGGATGGATCAGAAGACCGACTGATCGTCTATTCACCCTTGGTATGTTTATCCAGGATTACCTTTCAACAAATAAAAATTTCAAGGTTTATTTAAACCTCATATATGGCAGTAATTTACCGTACAGTGTACCGGGAAGTGTCAAATACCGCGATGCCTTAATTATAGATCCCTATATACGGGCTGATATCGGATTTAGTGCTTTGTTATTAGATAATGATAAATCAAATCGACGCAGCCATAATCCCTTTCGTAAGCTTGAAAATATCTGGGCAACTTTGGAAATATTCAACGTAATTGACCGGGAGAATACGATTTCCTACTTATTCGTAAAGGATTTCTCAAATACCACTTATGCCATGCCTCAAAGACTCACTCCCAGATTAGTGAATCTCAAACTGGTAACCAGGTTTTAGGAAACAGTCCAAAAAAGAACGCGCAATTCCCAAGTTGGGATAATTCCAACTGGCAACGACCTCATAAGTTGTTGTATTTTAACTATCTAGGTTCTGGCAGACTAATAGATATAATAATACAAATCAATCTTATGAAATCCATTCAAATCTTATTAGATACTTTAAAAGAACTGATTTCGGAAGCAACTCAAAACCGATCAGGTTATGAAAACATGCGACTGATTCCCATTCCCGTTAAAACACAGGAAAGAAAGTTGCCAAACAGCAGCAATAATCAATAATATTTTGAAGGTAGACCATCCTTAAAGCAAATCCGAGAGAGCCATGGAAATTGCAGCATACCCTGAAAAATTTACTGACGACATCACCGTTGAAATCAACGCCGATTCCGAAGATCATTGCATTATTGTTTTAGCTAATGATGTGGGTCGAATTCTTCGGATGATGGGTGTAAATATTAATCAAGGGAAAAATCAGATTCATTTTGATAATGTGAATACTCTTGAATCCGGCGACTACCAGCTAAGTGTAAAAAATACGAGTTCAAATGTTTTATACAATTCAATAATTACTAAGTTCTAAACGCAGTTACCAAGTTCTAAATTCAACCTTGCTTGAGAAAAATGAGAAGGACCTTTCGGGGTCCTTTTTATTTTTTGATTCAGTAATCCATAAATTATGCGCCCTTCATCGTCGACTATTCATAGTCATTTAGTCTTTATGTATTTAACTTTACGGCATGATCAGATTGTCTGTTAACATTAATAAAATTGCTACACTTCGCAATAGTCGCGGAGGTGATAATCCGAATGTCGTTAAAGCCGCGGTGGACGTCCAAAGATTCGGCGCAGACGGTGTAACTGTTCATCCGCGTCCGGATGAACGACATATTCGTTATCAGGATGTATTCGAAATAAAAAAAATTATTCGAACGGAATTTAATATTGAAGGTAACTGTCAGGAGCAGAAGTTTGTTGACCTTGTTCTGGCAACGAAACCCGATCAGGTGACTCTCGTGCCGGATGCACAGGGACAAATTACTTCTAATCACGGATGGGATACAATCCGATACTCGGACTATTTAAAATCTATTATACCAATTTTCAAAAAAGCAGGAATACGGGTTTCTATTTTTGTTGACCCGATCATTGCAATGGTTGAGGCGGCACTCTTAACAGGAACTGACAGGGTAGAGCTGTATACTGAAGCATATGCCAGAGGATATAAAAATAACAGGAAAGAAGCCATCCATCCTTACCTGGAGGCCGCCAAAAAAGCAAAAGACATTGGTTTGGGAGTTAACGCAGGTCACGATCTTGACCTGGACAATCTGAAATACTTTGCGGAACAAATTCCATGGCTGGATGAAGTATCAATTGGCCACGCATTGATTTCCGATGCTCTTTATCTGGGATTTGAAAATGCAGTCCAGTTGTACAAGCGACAACTGGTATAAAAAAGAAGCCCACTATACCGTTATTAGGTTGGAACAAAAATCCACTTGTTTATTTTTCAATTTAATTGCATCCCAGTAAAGCGCAAAGCCTGGAATCTAAATCCGTACCGCGAAGATTTTTACCTACAATTTTTCCATTTGGATCAATCAGTAAATTCTGGGGAATTTGCTGTATACGATATTGCACAGCAACAGCATTGTTCCAAAATTTTAAATCACTGACCTGCGACCATTCAAGTTTGTCGTCCTGAATAGCTTTAATCCATGCATCCCGGCTTTTATCAAGCGAAACCCCAAGCACTGTAAAGTTTTTAGCTTTAAATCTTTCATAGGCAGCCAGTACATTGGGATTTTCCATCCTGCATGGTTTGCACCAGCTGGCCCAGAAATCCACTAACACGTATTTACCTTTGAATGACGAAAGTGTAACAGGCTTACCCGAAGTATCTGACTGTACAAAATCCATAGCCTCCGTTCCAACTGCACCGACTTTGCCATTATCAATCTGTTCCTTTAAATACTTCCCGTACATACTTTGTTGTACTTCAGGTGACAAACTTTCAAATCGTTTTTCCAGCAGAAAAACATTATCAGATAATTGATTGACTACAACCAATAGAAATGGACTAACGTAGGAAGATTTTCTGAGTTGGATAAAACTGTCCACTTTTAATTGTATCGACAATACGGCTTTTTGATAGGCCGTGCTGATTGAATCTTTATTCAACAATGGCGCGGAAGAATTCGCGAGCTGACTAAGCTGATTAATTTGTGCGAAATATGGATTAAATCCCTGTTCGAATGCGCGAAAATCCGTTTCACTTGCAGAGCCTTTTACCTGAATATCGTTAAGGTATTCTATATCACCATTAATTGTAATTGACTCATTGCCTATAAAAATCGGCGCTTTCTTTTTCGCTGTTTCAAAATTCAACACAAAGAGATTAGGTTCGGTTACCTGTCCGTGTAAAACGAATAAACCGTCTTTCACTGTGGCTCTCGCCAATGTATCAGTAGTTTTATTGGCATCACTTAAGGTAACGACTGTTTTATCACCAATCCCCTTTATGTGACCTTCGATACGAAATCCCACATCTTTTTTCTGCTGTGCATACGCAGAATTAATGATCAAACTTGCCAGAATAAGATATTTTTTCATACAGTTTTTTTGACATGCCTGGCTTTAAGAACGCCGGTCACCTCTTTCAAATTATGTCCTTTGGCTTCTAATAATATTAAATAGTGAAAAAGCAAATCTGCAGCTTCATTTAGAAAAAGCCTAACATCCTGGTCTTTAGACTC
>DATHPV010000694.1:0-4112 GCA_035483495.1 Puia sp. | reverse complement strand
CCCGTTTGTTGCCAGGCTATTTAAAGCATCGGCGCCAAATGCGATGGTAATGATCAGCCCTAAGACAACATAAATGATAATGATACTTAATCCGTACAGAATAGCTTTTCTAATCGCCTTCGCCCTTGAGTGTGTTTTTTTTGTAAAATAGCTTACGGTTAAAGGAAGCATCGGAAAAATACAGGGCATCAGTAGTGCTGCAAAACCTCCAGCCATACCAGCAAAAAAAATGGCTAACAAAGTTTGTTTTGTTTGTTTTTTTTGCCGCTGTTTGGCAGTATTGGGATCATGCTTTTTAATGGCATGATTTTGAGCATCATCAGGCGATTTTACTTTTGCCGATCCCTTCACCGTTGCCGCGGCGGGGGTAAATTGAACATCTGCCGTTGAAACCGTATCCTGACCAAAAACCGAGATGCTAAGCCCAAGCAGAATTAACAATACCAGCGATTTTAAGATCAAATTCGGACCTTTAAAGGAGTATCTCATACTATCACAAATTATTTTACAGTGATTGAAAATGGTACCTGTTCCGGCTGAATGCATTTTTCATCGTTGCATGTCATGAATTCAAGACTCCCATTAACTACTACGGACCCTTTTTTATTCAATTTGACCTTTTGCTGAAAAATCACGCTATTTTCAAAATAGCTCACTTCCATATCAAAGACTTTTTCGAACCTTTTCGTTGGTTTTGGTTCTTGTGTCTTTCCTGTTAGTGAAAACGCACTTGAAGGGGCGTATGTAAAGGACGTTTTAACAGGTCCGCCGTCTGGTACCGTTTGTGAATAGAGGTGCCAACTATCCTCAATATCTGCTTTAAAAAAAACCACACCCTCTGTTGGGCTAAGTCTTTTTGCGGCAAAGCTCCATTTCACAGGCTTCAGGATTTGTGCGTTTACGAATAAAAAGCTAAAGAGCAAGGCAATTGTTATTAGTGATATTTTTTTCATGACTCTAATTTTGATGTTACAACCTATTGGATTATTCCTTCCGGCAATCTGCCAATGGGGTCATAGCCGGTAAATGTTATTTTGTTTGAGGTATAGTACTCCTGATTAGGTTC
Organism: Puia sp.; assembly: GCA_035483495.1. GTDB lineage: Bacteria > Bacteroidota > Bacteroidia > Chitinophagales > Chitinophagaceae > Puia. Next base: position 3,046 of record DATHPV010000694.1, on the reverse strand, counting down.
TTCCTTTACCAAATCCGTACTCAGATATTTCTTGTTGCTGTCGGACAGTAAAGTAACCACGACAGCTTTAGAACCATATTTTTGCTGCAACTCAATGGCACCAATGACATTAGCCCCAGAGGATATTCCAACCGCCAGTCCAAGTTCTTTGGCAAGTTTTTGTGCCATTATGATAGCATCGCCATCGTGGGCCTGCACAATTTCATCAAGTTCATCCAGCTTTACAATCGCGGGTATAAATTCATCAGAAATGCCCTGAATCCTATGGCTACCTACCTTGTAGCCCGTTGAAAGCGTCGGCGATTCTGCGGGCTCCAGCGGATGGATTTTTATAGAAGGATTTCGTGATTTTAAATACCTTCCGGTTCCCATTACCGTTCCTCCTGTCCCTACGCCGGCGACAAATGCGTCAGCATTGAGACCTGCACTCAGCAGTTGCTCAAATATCTCCGGGCCAGTACTTAATTCATGTGCCTCCGCATTGTAAATATTTTCAAATTGCCTTGGTAGGAAAAAATTTTCAGATACCTGCCGCATTTGTTCAGCGATGGCAATACTTCCAAGAAATCCCCCTTCGGCTTTGCTTACCAGGGTGATTTTTGCGCCAAGACTTTTTATGATATCAATTCTTTCCTTACTCAACCAGTTGGGCATAATTATTCTGACTTCATGTCCAAGCGCTCTGCCAATTGCGGCAAAAGCAATACCTGTATTTCCGCTGGTTGCCTCTACGATGATACTGTCTGGTTTTATCATGCAATTTTTATATGCCTGGTACATGATATATAATGCCATTCTGTCCTTTACGCTACCAGTTAAATTATAATGTTCACACTTTACGTAGATACTTCCGGGAACCCCATTATAGTTGTATTGTAATTGTAACATTGGCGTATTGCCAACCAAGTGCCATAAATGACTGAATTTGTTCTTTAAATGCCCCGTCAAACAGGCTGAAAACATCTGTTCCTCTACTGCTACCATAATCCGTTAATTTTATAATTGATTTATTTTTGCTGGTATTTATTCCTGTGCCGGCTGCATGTTTATGCAGCCAGTCTAATGACAGGTTCTTCGCTTAAGTGTAATGGCTGTAATGAAATTGCGGCGCTCTTACAAAAACTCTTTAGGTACTTTCCCTCCAAAGCATTGTACAGTAACTGGATATCTTCATCCCTTCCAATTTTCTGAATGATCAGGTTATCATTGCCCACTGCAACCATCGTTGCTCCGTATTTTTGAATTACATTATTTACGGCACGGTCATACCCACTCTTATCAAGAGTAAAAAGAGCTGTTTTCTGATACCAGGAATCCTCTAATAATGAAATTTTGAATGTTTCAATTTCAATTATATTGTTAATCTTAAAGCAGACTCTTCTTAATTTATCAGCATCTGCAAATAGTTGGAGACTAACCAGTACCTGGCTATGAATATCAGTTCTTGCAGTTGAAATACATTCTATTTCAATATCATTCCGATTCAATAAAGTGGTGACCATACCAACCAATCCTTTTTTGTCTTCCGAAAGGATATCTAACAGGTAATTCGCTTTCATAATTTTGTTTATCTATCAGTTTTCACATTTGAATTATATTCTTTTTAAGATTAATCAGGCAATAGGAACCATGGCTACATTTCATACCCTGCGGCATGAATCGTAAGCAGCTTATAATTATTTACTTATGCTGTAGGTTCTTCTTAACGAAATATCTATTGGTTCACCAATTTCAATTAAGTAAAGATGAAATCATCAATTCCAATGTCCTTTGATTATTGGCATCAATACTAAAATCAGTGTAAGCAATTTTCCCATCTTTATCGATTAGGAAATTAGTAGGCTCACCCTGTACGTTATAGTCCTTGACAACCGAATCAGTTCCCCTTAGTGGTATAAATGAATATTTGGTATTTTTCATAAACGGAAGAACATATTCATTTTGTTCTGGTGCAACATTAATGCCTATATAAACTACATCCTGAACCTTATATTCGTTTATCACCTCCTGAAAATGAGGGAACTCACCTCGGCATGGCCCGCAACCAGGGAACCAAAACGTAAGTAAAACCACCTTGCCTTTTAAATCGTTTAAGTTCAATTTCCCATCACTTGTATAAAGACCCAGTTCAAAAGGCCTCGCTATAACAGCAGTACTTTCCCTTATAGTTTTCACATCTGCAAGAACCTGTTCTTTGTTCTTTCCTAATTTATCACCATATAATTCTACAGCGGATAATAATTGATCAGTAGGCATTTTAGCGGATTTTGCTGCTAATGTGTCATAGGCCGCTCTGGCATTTCCCGATTTATCAAGAAGCGAAGCTTGTTCCTGGTATAAGAAATCAGAAACATTTGGATACCTCGGTGACTTGGTTTGAGAAAGTAATTGAATTGCACCCTTAAAGTTTTGAACGTCCGCCATTTTACGTTCCTTTAAAATACTGTCGGTCACTGCTTTCATACTTTTCCAGGATTTATCCGCTGTTCCAACTTCATTGACCAAAGCCATGGCTTTATTGGGGTCGGTCTCCAAATAAGCTACCCATAATTCAGTCATTCCAAATCCTGACCAATTAAATTTCTGGGGAGGATATAATCTTTTTAGTTCTTCAAAATATTTTATTTTATCGTTGAGCGTTTTTGAATCAAAAGCCAGCCAGTATAAAGCCTGTGCGCCGCGCTCGCTTGCGGGAAAACGCTTAGTAAAATCCATTACTTTTTGCGGATAGTTGTCGGGATCCAAATCCTTCGAAACACTCATAGCATAAAAAGCATATGATGCGTCACCTGGGGCTGCCTCGGCAGCTTTTACCATGTATTCCTTTGATAATTGTTTTTGACCCCAACGTTCCGCATCCAACGCCAACATGAACCAGGCTTTTGCGTTTTTAGGATCTAATTCCACAACCTTTAGTAAAAACTCTTTTGCCTCGGGCAACTCCTTGCCATTAAGTGCTCCGCCGATTGCAAAAGGAATATTACTGTCCGCAGGATATTTTACCATCCAATTCTTATACTGGGTAATCAGTGCAGGGTCACGTAAA
>DATHPV010000693.1:0-4695 GCA_035483495.1 Puia sp. | reverse complement strand
GTATGTGTTAAGAAGTTCACGGTAGATATTTTGTTACCGTTATTCCCTTTAATTGAAACCAATTTTAAGTTGTTCGCCAATTTCGGGAGGTTTCGGAAATGCCTTTTCAACTATTTCGTAGAATTTTTTCCAACTTGTATTTGCTCTTGCTAAAGCCAACAACCCGTCAAAATATTCTCTTAATTTAGGTTCCCCCACTTCTTCAGTTAGAAATTGGAAATGTTTATGTTCTCTATATCCCCTTTCATCTTTAGGATTTCTTCTTTCTAATTCGCTCAATAAACCAGGAGCCATCCTATCGTAAATCAAATCATTAGTCCAAGTTCCTAACACTCCCGGTCTTTTTTGCGCATTTTCTGGCTTCCATTCCCATCCGTTTAGTCTAAACATTTGTTTATACAATTCAAGAGGGAATGTTACAATATATTTTTTAGCCTTTTCCAATAAAAGTTCATTGAAAATTCTTTCAAGCTCATCCTTAACTCTTATATCTTGATACCCAGTAACCTCATCAATCAGCGCAATAATACTCACCTTCATTAATACCCTACTAAGCGCCTCTGCTGATGCGATTGGCGGAACAAAGTCTTAAGTTTCAAAAACCAAACCAACCGGTTACAGGCGTGGCACCCTTATATTTTTCTGAAGATACAAGGTCGCGTCCTAATGACGTTATTCACATGAAAAAGACGGAATCTAAAATAAGATTGCAAATTGAAAATATCTTACTTACGAAAAAAGCCAAAAATCATGTTTTATCCGATAGAGCTGTACATCTTCGCCCGAGGGCGCTTGTGTTGGCTCAAAACAGGGAAGAGTTGATTCCCAGAAGTTACCCGTTTACTGAGAAGTAGCTTTTTCAATTTCCACACAAAACTGCCACAATGCCAGATCCAATAAATGACTTATTCCCCAGGTATCTTGTTTCTTTTTCATGATATAAACATACATCGAATATTTAATCTGAACATGCCTGAAAGCCTTGCTGATACTGCGTTTCGTTATATTAGTTAGACAATAGTTAGAAGATTTTAACTTAGTCTAGGAGCTGCCATCTGCTTATGTTTTCTAACTGTTTGCGTTTGTAAAAAAATAAATTATCGACGGCCATTTATTTGGTCAGAATCTTTCCATCTATCCCTCCACTCCGCAGGCCACAGTGGATCTTCATAAATTAAAGTAGATATATATTGATATTTGAATTTCTTTTTGTAGTTCTCACGAATTAAATAAACTGAGTCATCATTTGGAATCTTATAAATAGAATCTCCGACGCGCGAAGTAGCAAAGAAATCACCGTCAGCACTGTAAATTATGCCCGTTTTTTCAGGAGTCTTTACAATAATTTCTGAAGTATGCCGCATGCGTTTTTCTGTAATTCTACCAGAAAAGGTCCCTCTAATTTCGGCTACTACATTGGGTATATTTGAAAGCCATTTTATATTGTGGAGATGAGTAATTACGTAAAAAAAAACGCACGCACCTATAAAATATCCAGCAGGACTTTTTAAAAATTTAGCCATATCGGAAAAATATTGCTTATTCTCAAAAAGCCCAAGTTAATGCATTAATATCTCCACTTGCTTTTCACGTTAATACTGAAAATACATTAGGACCTTTACTTTCTAAGTGTTTACCCTTAGTTATGAGGATAGCAAATAATCTATACTTTAGAGCCATATATCAAAAATATTAGTTCCATGTTTTTACTTGCCGCGCTGCTAAATCTTTCGTCTATTCATTATTGTGAAACTAGTAAACCGGATTCACTTACTTCTTTGCATACATTGACGGACAATGACATTGCAAATGTATCCGGATCTCGCGAAACCGACCTTCTTACCGTCGTATTAAAAAACGGTTCGGTTCTTCTTTATCCGATAACAGCCTGGGATTTTGAAGATAGTTATGCTTCTACCTCGCAAAGAATCAAGGATGCTATAAAAAGCATGCAAATAACATTTACTTATGTAGAAATTCCGCCGGCGTTTCCGGGAGGCGCAAAATCATTTGCCGCTTATATGAAGAAATTTTGCAAAGATCACGCTGCGGAAATCAAGGAGGCCGGTTATGGCGACATCGAGGTTTATTTCGTAGTTCATCTCAAAGGTCAGCGGGATGGTTACGCACTCCGTATTGACTATCCCGAAGCTAATTCAATCTCGCTGTGAAATGTATCAGGGAAGGCCCTGACTGGATAAGAGGGAAGCAAAACGGCCATCCGGTAATTGCTTATGCCAATGTAGTTGTTCATCTCTATCCTGAATAACAAGCCCCATTCATTTGACATTTTTATATCTTAGCCCATTATGAAAATTATTTTAAGCCTTGCATTCGCATTTTGTTTTTGCTCCACCCATGCCCAAACTGATTCAGCAGTTTATTTTAACCCTGAAATTCAAGCAGAATACCCCGGTGGACCTGCCGCATGGTATCGTTACTTAGCTAAAAATCTGACATATCCCGACATTGAAGTAAAAGAAGAAATGGATTTGAAAGTTACTGTAAGGTTTGCAGTTGACAGCTTAGGGCATTCAAGTCACTTTACAGCGGTCAGGGGATCTGAAGGACTAAGAAATGAAGCGATCAGAGTCATAAGAAATATAAAAATTTGGGTTCCTGCAGTTGAAAACGGCAAAAAAGTCAATTCATGGAAAGAGGTAACCATTGGTTTCGAATTAGCAAATCAATAATTATATCGCGTGTACAGTTTCATCATGCATATTATGTATAACTACCAAAAGTCCAAAGGTAGTAGCGACGCATTTGCCAGATTCAATGCGACTATGATAACGGCATTTTCTATATATCTCCAGTTAATGCTTATTATAGTAGTATTATCCAAGGTTCACTATGTCGTGCCAGGATCATTTCTGCAATATAAATTTGAGGTTGTAGGGTTAATGGTTTTACTATTTATGATAGTGTGGAAGGGTTTTACACGAGCAAAAATTAACGACAATATCACCAAACCAAAATATGCTCCGACCAATTTTCGAAAACTAATGGTCTTTATGATAGTAGCCGGATCAATATTTTTATTCGGATTTATTTTGAACCACTTCTAATTTTTTTAAGTAAAGACTAGTTTTTAATCGATAATTTTAATAATGATACCGTTCTGACTGCCTGCATCTCAATTGTCTTTTCAATTTTCCTTTCAACAAGCTAACCCACATAATCACTATCATATAACACATGCCAGCGAACGTATCATCTAAACGTTATTGGAATTCTTTTGAAAACTGTTCAATTCGGTAGGTGCTTGTACAAAACCAATGCAGGTAACTGATGAGGATATTTGCTACTCCCTTCATGACTCTTGGTAAGGAAACAAGATCTCATAAATACGAATTGTCCTTACAACAATATGAAACGTATAACGTTAAATAAGCATTTATCAAACGCGAAATTTTGAATACTGAATCTTATAACATGAATCAAAGTGTCGGCTGTAATTTTCTAAGTTACTACTTGTCTCTATAAATAAATTAAAATGAAGAAATCTATATTGTTATTTTCCTTTTTGACATTTGTCTTTTTTAACCTATTTGGCCAAAATACAGAGATAAAAAAAGTTGAATATGCAAGAACGGAAATTGACGTTCCAACAGATTATAATGCGAAAGACGATTATTCAATTGAAAATAATCGATTTTCAGCTCAATGGCTATACTTGACGAAAGAAATGGTCCAACAAGGAGTTGAAAAGCAAATCATACAGCAGTTCGAGGGACAACTGAAATATTCAAAATCGACAAGCGTTGAATTTGTCTCAAACGGTGGACAATTTTCAGGAAATAAATATCAACTCAAAGGCAATAATAAAATGAAATTTAGAATTTTAGCATTTGGTTCCGTGGACGGACAACCGTTGGTCCTTAATTTGGGGTTTAAAGACGATCCAAAATCAGACGGAGATCTTGACGACCTAATGAAAAAGTTTATACAATTTAAAAAATAAAACTACTGCCTACATGCGCATTGGCACTATTTCGACCGAACCTTAACAAAAAATGGATTTAATAGCACAAATATTATGGCTTGCAATGTTCGCAACACCAATTTTGACAATTCCATTAGCGTGGCGACTAATGAACACAAAAAAGATTTGTTGCTTCCTTTAATATGAATGTATTCAATCGCTGGGGGCAAAAAGTTTTTGAAACCCGGGATATCAGCAAAGGATGGGACGGAACCTTCAATGGCCAGGACGTTACGGCCGGTGGCTATGTATGGTTTATAAACGTAAAATATGAAGATGGCAGAGACGAAAACCTGAAGGGGACCGTTATACTAATTCGATAATTTCAAATCATTAAATATTCGTTTTAAAACTTATAAATAAGAAGTTTTAATAACAACAGGCTAGAATAAATTATTTGTTCATGAAATTTATTCCAATTTGGTTTTGTTTTTTATTGCCCATGGTATCTTTTTCTCAAGCAACAGACTCCCTAATAAATTCAAAATGGAGCAATTTCAATAGAAAAAAGAGCAGATATGAAGATAGTCCCAGGTACCGGGAGGAACGAAAAAATATTACTAAAGAAGGTGATACATTGGTTCAGGCGCTAACAAGAAGTTCGGAAACCAATGAGGTCCTTATTGAAGAGAGCTATTTGCACAATAAGAAAAACGGTCTGCAGATATTTTATTGGCCGAATGGTGTGATTAAGGAGATTGACTATTATT
>DATHPV010000692.1:0-2401 GCA_035483495.1 Puia sp. | reverse complement strand
AGCTCTGCGCAGGGAAGATATACCTATTAATAGTGGAAAAAGACTGGTTACCATCGAGGTCATTCCATTGCTTAATAATATTGATCTCTATTTTCTGATCCTTTTCAGCGATACAACAAACACACAAAAGCCAGCGCAATCCAAAGGCAGAAATGCAAAAAATATACAATCAGAAAAGGATATTCGTAATCAGCATTTGGAAAGTGAACTCACCCAGGTCAGAGAAGATATGCAGAGTATCAGTGAGGACCAGGAAGCCGTTAATGAAGAATTACAAAGCGCGAACGAAGAACTGCTGAGTGGAAGCGAAGAATTACAAAGTCTGAATGAGGAACTCGAAACGAGTAAAGAAGAACTGCAAAGCACCAATGAGGAATTGATTACAGTAAATCAGGAGCTTTTTGACCGCAATGAACAACTAAATCAGGCCAGGTTGTACGCAGAGGCAATCGTTTCAACAATACATGAGCCTCTGCTGGTTCTTAACCAGGAATTCAGGATAGTTAGCGCTAACAAATCTTTTTATAGAGATTTTTCACTTACTGAGGAAGAATCCATTGGAAAAATATTATTTGACCTTCAAAATAAGGTTTGGGAAATACCCAGTTTAAGAAGCCAGCTGTTAAGTATTCAAACGGCAAAAGAGGAGTTTCTGGAGTGGGAAATCACTTATACAATTCCTTTATTGGGCAAAAGGACTATGTGTCTGAATGCCCAACCCATAAAAAGGGAAAATGGGGAAGACTGGATATTGCTCGCCTTTAACGATATTACTTTGTGGAAAAACAAAGAAAAAACTGAAAAAAAGAATGCCGATGATATTAAAAAGATATTCGAGACGCTGCCACAGATAACATTAACAACTTCTCCTAAAGGCGTAGGAACCTATTTTAATCATTTCGCTCTGGATTATTTGGGAATGTCTCTAAAACAGACGCTCAGCTGTAGCTGGAAGAATATAATAGAACCTGAAATACTTACCAAAGTTAAAACAGCCTGGAACACTGCATTGGCAACAGAAGAGGATTTTAATATGGAATTCCGGATTAAAAGACAAAGTGACCACATGTACCGATGGCATATATGCCGTGCCTCAGCAATTAGAGATGAGGATGGAGTTATCACTTCCTGGGTTGGTGCAGCTATTGACATCCACGACCAGAAAACAAAAGAACAGGTGAGGGATGAATTTATAAGTATTGCGAGTCACGAATTGAAAACACCACTGACTACCGCAAAGGCTTATATTGAACTGACGTTGTCAAATATGAAAAATAAAAAGACTGGAAATCTTCTTTACGTGCAAAAAGCTGGTGAGTCCATCAATCGGCTCAATGATTTGATTGGAGAGTTGCTTGATGTAAGCAAAATAAAAAATGGGAAGCTTGACTTGCATATATCCCAATTTGATTTCAATGAAATGATTGTTTCCACCATAGAAGGAATACAACTCATTTCGCCCCTGCATAAAATTGTGTTAACAGGTGAAATTATGGAACCCATTGTTGCCGACAGGGAAAGATTGCAACAGGTATTTTTAAATCTGTTAACCAATGCCGTTAAGTATTCACCTGATTCACACAAAGTATTTGTAAAGATCTTTCAGAAAAACTCCGAACTAAACGTTTCGGTTACCGATAGTGGAATTGGGATCCGCAAAGAAAATATCAACAAAATATTCGCGCTATATTACAGGGAGCAGGACCGTGCAATTCATTTTCAGGGATTAGGAATTGGATTATCTATCTCTCAGGAAATCATCCGGCGTCACAATGGTAAGATTTGGGTCGAAAGCGAAGAGAATAAGGGAAGCACATTTTCTTTTACTGTTCCAATATAATTTATGAAGAAATGCGTTTTAATTTACGACGACGATCTTGATATTCTGTCTGTGTGCAAAATAATACTGAAGCAGCATAATTACCGGGTTGAGACCAGAAACCGGAACACCGATCTGATAAATGACATTAAGAAGCTGAAGCCGGATATGGTTTTTATGGATATACGGATACCTGAATTGGGGGGCGAAAAGGCAGTAACGCTCATGAAAACTAATAGAGACACAGAAAATATTCCCATAGTTCTTTTTTCGGCAAATCCTGAGATTGAAGAAATATATAAAAGAACCGGTGCCGACGGGTTTTTGAAAAAACCATTTGAAATAAATACACTGCTGGATGTTCTTAAAGACAATATAGCAAAAACGAGGGTTGAGTAATATTTTCCTCATTATCTTTTCCTTGATGCAAGATGGGCACAATGTAAAAAGGCGTCCTTCGACCAAAACGCCAGATTTGACTTAAGAAATACCGCATCGATTTTATTGGTTTAGATTTTGAAAGCTAATTAGGAGATTGTCTTTGTCGCTTAACGACGGTGACAAGTAACAACCTCATTTAAT
>DATHPV010000691.1:0-4664 GCA_035483495.1 Puia sp. | reverse complement strand
AAGTTGTTCACAGACAGTGGAAATAAACTCATAAAACTGGAAAAAAGATAGGTAAAATGTGCCTGAAACGCACTACCTTTGCCGACTATTTAAAAAAGTGCTCATGAACAGCCGCAGAGAATATGAACTTGCGTTTGTGGGTCTAAAGCCCGGTATTCATGCGTACGATTATAAAATAACAGACAGGTTCTTTGAGGGATATCAGAAGCAGGACTTTTCGGATTGTGACGTGACGGTAAAATTGTTTTTGGAAAAGAATCTGGGTTTCATGTTGCTCCGGTTTGAAATTGCCGGCTCTGTGAAGGTTTTTTGTGATCGTTGTGGAAATCCGTTGCCCCTGGATTTATGGGACGAATTTCAGGTGATTGTAAAACTGGTGGAAGACCCGGAAATTATGAACCAGGAAGAAGAAGACCCTGATGTTCACTATATTTCCAGAACAGAAAGCCATTTACATCTGGCTGAATGGATTTATGAATTTGTGAACCTGAGTATCCCTGTTCAGCGAATGTGCAAGGAAGACGAGATTGGTGGTCCGAATTGTAATCCAGAAGTACTGGCCGTGTTGAAGAAGATGGATGCCGGTGCAAACAACGTTGAGAACCCGTTATGGAAAGGACTGGAAAAATTCCGCAACCCGGAATAGATTTATTAATTGTCAATTGTTAATTGTTAATTAATAAATAAGGTTCGAAGTTGAAGAATGTGAGTTATAGAAAATTAATAATTAATCATCGATAATTAATAATTGAGATCATGCCAAATCCCAAAAGGAGACACTCGCAACAGCGTAGTGCAAAAAGAAGAACACATTACAAAGCGTCGAAACTAACGTTGAGTAAGGATTCTACTACAGGTGAACTGCACGTGCGTCACCGCGCACATGTAAGCGAAGGAAAATTATTTTACAAAGGCAAAGTAGTTGTAGAAAAAGCGCCTTAGAATAATTTTTCATAGCTTATAATGTAGTTTATACGGATGAATATTGCATTAGATATGATGGGCGGAGACTTTGCACCGGATGAACTGGTGAAAGGAGTACGCGATTATATATCAGAAAAAACGCCTGCTGAATTAACACTGATTGGTGACGAACAACAGATAAAAAGTCTTTTGTCCCAACATCAGGTTCCCGCAAATTCATATAAGATCGTTCCTTCCACAGAAGTGATCGGAATGAATGAACATCCGTTGAAGGCTCTGAAAGGAAAGCCCAATTCTTCCATCGCTATCGGTTTTGAATTACTGGCATCCGGTAAAACGGATGCGTTTATCAGCGCAGGTAATACCGGCGCGATGCTGATCGGTTCATTATATACCATCAAACCCATTGATGGAATTTTAAGACCAACCATTGGCACCATCATACCAATGGAAAATGGATCAACGGGACTTTTACTGGATGTTGGTGCAAATGCAGATTGCAAGGCAGAACATTTAAATCAGTTCGCCACGCTTGGATCACTCTACGCAAAATATATACTGGGTATTGAAAAACCCAGAGTGGGTCTTATCAATATCGGAGAAGAAGAAGGCAAGGGAAATGTTCTTGCACAAACCACCTATCCCCTCCTGAAGGAAAATAACCAGATCCAATTTATAGGAAACGTAGAAGGAAGGGATGTTTTCCTGGACCATGCTGATGTGCTGGTTTGCGAAGGATTTACAGGAAACGTAATCCTGAAACTCGCTGAATCCTTACATGGAATTATGGATCGACAGAAAATCCAGAATAAATATTTCGACCGTTTCAACTTTGAAGACTACGGCGGTACGCCCGTATTAGGTGTAAACAAACCCGTGATCATTGGTCATGGAATCTCCCGTGCAAAAGCATATAAGAATATGCTGCTGCTTGCACAGAAAATGATTGAGACGAAACTTCTTGAAAAGATGGCCTCTGCGTTTCAAGCTTAACGCGGAACGCTTAACGCTTAACGGGAAAAGTCGTTAAGTATAAGAATATAAATTGTATACAGCAGAATGATTTTGATCTATTCTGTTTTGAACAAGCGTTCTGCGTTAAGTGTTAAGCTTTAAGCTTTAAAAAGGCTACCGGCTCATAAGCCGGATTCTGTTCTACTGCCATCATTTATCTTGCCCTTTCATTACTGAAAGGATCCAGCTGCCTACCCATCGCGTAAAACATTTCTGCAATAATGGACGAACAGCCCATTTCCCGGTTTGACCCGTGAACCGCGATTTACATGGCATTTCAGCATGCAAGGTTTACCCGCGACATGTATTACTACAGGAAGCCGTAGGCTTTTACTCTACGTTTTCACCCGTCCTCGCCCGCCGTCCCGGATTGTCCGGGACGACGAACAAGAGGTTATTTTCTGTGGCACTGTCTGTATCATGAAGCCCATGCAACGATGACCCCGGCGCTTAACCGGTACATTGTTCTGTGCTGTCCGGACTTTCCTTCCCGCCGTTGGCGGAACGATGGCCCGGCCGGTAGCCGCCGCGAAATTAGAGAAATATCTCCGTTGCACCGTATCCGTACCGCGGATCATACTGATTAATAAAAGAACGCACGTCGCGCCTGCTCTTTAAGATTTCGTGGATTTCATCTTTTAATTTACCAGTGCCTACACCATGGATGACAATAAGATTATGCTGGTGATGGGCAACCGCGAGATCAATATATTTTTCAAGCGTGTTTAACTGTATGGTGAGGATCTCGAAATTGGTCAGATGTTTCCATTCAGGAACCAGTTTCTCAATATGAAGATCTACTTCATATTTGGGCGGTTCAAGATGTTGCCGCCCATGCTTTGCATCGTATAATTTATTTTCTCTTTTATTCGCCGGCACATAATCCTCTTTTTCCTGATCAGGCAACTTATCGGGATAATGTTCAAATAATTTATAAGCAAAACTCGCTTCTCCTTTTTTCCGGATCTCGTCAATTTTTGAGAAAACCTGTTTAGCCTTCAGTTTAAGAGAAGATTCAAAGAATGCTGCTTTGGATTTTTCAAGGTTTAGCAGACTGAACTCAAATTCAAATAAGGGTGCATCATTTAAGTTTTCAAATGGAATATCATGCAGATAAAAATCTTTCGAAGCTGCTAACTCATTACTCAGATTGAAATCCGGTTTGCCTGAATAGCTCAGTTTGTAATTAAACTTGATCCCCTTATCCGTGTGATTTACCAGGTAAATTTTCAAACTCTCTACTACCTCATCACCAAATTCATCTGTATCTGACACCGGCAAAATCCTTAGCCAGCATCCATCCAATGGAGTGGCTGGTTTTTTGGATTTATCTTTTGGAAGCTGATCCACAAAAGTTTTTTGCTTCTGAACAGGTAGTACTTTTTTTTCTGAAAATCTTTTGAAGTAGGGAAAGTCAAGCTGATCGATGTAAGCCGGAAATTTCACACCCCGCACTTCCACCAACACCATTTTATCGTTGATCATCTCCACCACTTCCGCCTCTTCGTTGGAATGCAAAACTGTTACTTTATCGCCGATCTGGAATTTCATTTTAGAAGCTTTAAGCCCAAAGCCGAAAGCCTAAAACTAATTCAAATTTGTAAGTGAAATAATTTTTAAGGCAATACCCGCAATCAAATAAGATTCCAAAAAGAAGTTTTAAGCTTTGAGCTTTGAGCTTTAGGCTTTCCGCGGACAGCCCTGTATCAAATGCGTACATTATTTTTCATCAGGATTCAGGTTAAATTTGTGATTCATAAGGATTTAAGAAAACGGCACCGGTTTGGTAGTCTTTCGTAATCATTTGTACCGTCCAATTTCAATTACCGGAATCCTTCGATTATGATCAGCAATTATCTAAAAATCGCCTGGCGAAATCTTAAAAAGAATAAAGCCTTTTCTTTTCTCAATATCAGCGGTCTCGCAATCGGTATGGCAAGTGCCCTTCTCATTCTTCTCTGGGTACAAAACGAAATCAGTTATGACCAGTTTCATGAGAAGAAGGACAGAATATTTGAGGCCTGGAATCGTGGTGAGTTCAGCGGAAAACTCCAATGCTGGAACAGTACACCAAAAATCCTTGGGCCCACACTTAAGAAAGATTATCCGGAAGTTGAGGATGTAACCAGAACCGCAGGTGGATGGTTTGTAACCATAGCAGGTGATAAAAAGTTTTCGAGTGAATACTTATTCGTTGATCCCGGTTTTCTGAAAATATTCAGTTTCCCATTCAAAACAGGAAATCCTCAAACAGCATTGAACAACGTATATTCTATTGTCATCACTGAAAAAATGGCCAGGAAAATGTTTGGCAATGAGGATGCAATGAACAAACAAATCAGAATAGACAGTAACAATTTCACGGTTACCGGCATCCTGAAAGATCTTCCAACAAATACCAGTTTCACTTTTGAATACCTGCTCCCATGGGAGCTTTTGAAGAAATTACATTTTGACGATGATGTCTGGGACAATAATTCTGTTAACACGTATACGCTTTTGAAACCTCAAACCAGTCTGACTGCATTCAATGAAAAAATTAAAAATATAAGTAAGACACATTCCAAAGGAATAGTTAAAGAAGAGATATTTCTTTATCCGCTCGACAAATTGCATTTGTATTCCCGATTCGAAAATGGCGTAGCGAGCGGAGGATTGATTGACACGGTCAGACTGTTTATCATCATCGCAGCTTTTATTCTGCTGATCGCCTGTATCAATTTCAT
>DATHPV010000690.1:0-10398 GCA_035483495.1 Puia sp. | reverse complement strand
TTATGAAACGTGACCTTCGCAGAGCCTTCCACCAAACTCGTTGTGGATACGGCTTCATCCGTGAAAGATTTGATGTTGAAAGAAGTTCCAATGTCTTCTATTTGCAAGCCACCTGATTTTACCCGGAATGGATAATCTGCATGGTGCGACACTTCAAAATATATCTCGCCGGTCATTTCCACCGTACGGGCATTCGCTCCAAACTGCAACGGATACTTTATGGAAGAAGCCCCATTCATCCATACGACAGTTTGATCGGGCAGTATCAACCGCCAGAGTTTTCCTTTGCCTGTGCGGATTTCGTTATACATCAGCTTCCCGCTTTCACCGGAATAACTAATGGCACCGCCGGATTGAAGAACCTTTATTCCATCCTGATCTGCGATCGAACCTTTGTCCTGGTTATTTAAAACAATGGAATCACCACCTGAGAGGATCAATGTAGCGCCGATATGTTCTGGCGTGAGCCAGGCCGGGGTTTTGATTTTGGATTTTATTTGAGCTGTCCGGGATTCATTTTTCGATTGGCCAAACTTGTAGATCCCTGCCATTATACCCAGAAGACAAACCGCCGCCGCGACCCAGCGCAGGGTCGTACGCATTTGACGTACAGGAGCGGTCCGGGAAGTCACTTCCATTTTTAACTGAAGCTTCTTCCAGCTTTCCGCCCTTTCTGCTGCGTTCGAAAGATCGGCCGGATTGTTTTCCAGATCTTTCTGGAAAGCCTGGGCAAGCAGATTACTGTTGGCCGGCTCGGCAGCCAATTCAAAAAAAAGATCTAGTTCCTGCGGATTGAGTGATTCCCGCAGGTATCCTTTTAAAAGCTCATTAAAATTTTCAGGTCCCGGATGATCCATTACATTTCTTTAGACGTAATAATTCAAAAAAAGTATTAGTGCCGGTATAAATAATTGTCTGGCACTCACCGATAAAATAAAAAACCAGATCAGGTATTCATCCTTATGCCGGGCAAAAAATACTTTCAACGTTTTCAATGCCTGTGAGATATGCACTTTGATGGTATTCACGCTCAGCTGCATACGCTCGGCAATTTCCTGGTAACTGAGCCCTTCATCGCGACTGAGTTTATAAGCTGTTTGCTGTTGTGCCGGCAGGTTGCTGATCACATCCGCGATCAGGGCTCTTTTTTGTTTGGAGATCAGCAACTCTTCCGGACTGCCCGATTCTTCCTCGAATAACTCTCGGATCCGTTGTATATGTTTGTCCTGCCTGCTGTGTTTTCTGAAATGATCGGCCATCTCGTTGTGGGCGATACGAAATAAATAATGATCAAAGCGTTCAATATGACTCAGGTTGTTACGCTTCTCCCATATTTTGAGAAAACTGGCCTGCACCATGTCTTCCGCCAGTTCGTGCACTTTAAGATACCTGATGGAGGCTGAATAGATAACACCATAATACCGGTCGAAGAGATGTCCGAATGCAATACTATCACCTTCCGAGATCTTCAGCAGCAGTTGCTTTTCGTTATGCAACGGTTCCAGTACCAATTCCTGATTTTTTTATTTTAACCCTCACTTGCGATCCTGCTTCGCTGAATTCCACATGGCGCGGCACAAAGCGGAAGCAGGATACGCCAAAACTACACTTTAATCATTTCTGTGCAATAGCGTAAAAAAAACCCGGGAGCGGGCTAATACAAAACCAATCTTCAATACGTCTATATCCAACCTGCTCTATAAAACTGCTTAAAAATTCCAGTCGTTCACGCGAAACAGCTATGCATGTCTGATCTGAGCATTATCCATTTTTTGAAAATCTCGGGTATGATCGTGCAGCACAAAAAAAATGAGTTTGAGAATACAGTTAAATATGCGTGCGGGCTAATAGTGGATGAATGCCTCGAGAAAAACTTGTCAGCCGAAATTTTTGAGCGTAATCATTATTATTTTTTTACCAGCTGGTCTACCGAGACGGCACTTAGAAAATTTATGCATTCAGAAGAATATCAGCTAATCCGGAGTGCCTATGACATCATGGGTTTGTTACACAAAATTGAAATCGGATACCATGTTGAGATCAAAACCATTCGCATTAATCACTGAATAATATCAACCATTTTACCATTCAAAAAACAAGACCTATGCGTGCAAGTAGACTTCAATTAAATTTTCACTTTCGAAAAGCGATCCTGCTTTTCCTGTTGGTTTGTTGCCTCGCTTCCCAGGCGCAAAAAAAACCAAACGTGTTAATTCTGATGACCGATGACACCGGCTGGGGGGATTTTGGATATATGTCTGGCGGTGGAGCAGCCCTGGGTCACCCCACACCGAGTATCGACCGGATGGCAAAGGAGGGCGCAATTTTTACAAGCTGGTATGGTCAGGCAAGCTGCACCGCTGGTCGATGTTCCTTTATGACGGGAAGAATTCCTATTCGATCCGCACTTTCTGTAGTAGTAGCTCCGGGCGATGAAAACGGTCTCATGAAACAAACCCCAACCATCGCTGAATTTTTTCAGAAGAACGGTTATTCAACTTATTTCTCGGGAAAATGGCATCTGGGCGACCAACCCAAATTTTATCCGATAGAACATGGGTTTGATGAAATGAAAGAATTTGCCGCGTACTATCCGGGAGTATATTCCTATAGCAATACAGAATTTTTTATGCATCCCTGGTTTCCTTCTTACAATCCGGAATATCTGGCAGGTTATAATGCCATCGTAAACCGGTTTGAATGGGAAGGCGTGGCTGGTAAACCCGCCGTGAAAGTGGCTGAGATCACTTACGACTATCTCTCCGAATTTGATGTGCGGCAGGCCAATTCGGCGATCGAATATATCAAGGCACACGCCGGTAGTGACAAACCATTTTTTATGGATGTGAATTTTATGAAAATGCATAACCCGAATCATCCGGCAAAAGCATTTCAGGGAAAATCTCATCTGGGAAATTATTCCGATGCCCAGATGGAACTGGACGACAATATCGGGAGGATCATGGAAGTGGTTCGTCAGGTAGCCCCCAATACCATCGTGATATTAACTGCAGACAATGGCGCCTGGCAGGATGCTTATCCTGATGCGGGAACCACACCTTTCCGCGGTGAGAAAGGATCCGGATTCGAAGGAGGCTGGCGTGTACCGGGACTGATGTGGTGGCCAGGTAAGATTCCTGCAGGTGTTCACTATGATGAAATGATGTCGCATATTGATGCATGGCCAACATTGGCAGCTTTAGTCGGACTTACACCTCCGCCGCACGGTGAATGGAAGGGAAATGATGGCAAGCCTATTTATTTCGATGGAATCGATAATAGTGCCTATGTAACCGGAAAGGCCAGGCATTCAGCTCGCAACAGTTGGATTTTTATCGATGGAGAGGCCTTCAACGGAGCTCGGGCTGATATTGCCGGCGATCCGAATAATCCCGATGTAAAGATTGCCTGGAAATATCTCTGGACTTCAAAAGATTCATGGCTTGGAGCTCAACAAAATCTGGGTGGCATCGGATCGGTATATAACCTTACGATGGACCCATACGAAAAATATGACATGACCTTTAATGGAGCGGCACCTATGCGGAATACAACCACATCGCCGGGTAGATATGCTGGTCAGGATAATGGCTGGATTCTTTCGTTGATCTACCCGGTGGTGATCGAATTTGACAAATCCATCATGCAGTTTCCGAGTATCAAAAGATTCCCGGGCGGAGCTTCCAACGATCTGCAACCGAATCTGCAGAATCCTGCTAACCCCGTTCCGTCTCTCGATCCGGCTCATATGCCTGTAACCGGAGGTGGCGCAGATTAATATATAAATATCCTATGCCCATATGCGTGCTGGCCGTCTACGGGGCGGTCAGCATGTTTTTTAGAAAACCCAGGTTCGTTTATTTTATCCTCCGTCTGACTAAAACTTATTTATGAAAACAATGCAAACTTGTGCGTTAGAAATTGACTTACATCAGTTCGTTTTATTACAACTTGATAAAATCCTGAAACATCCGCTGTTTTTATCTTCCGGTATACTTACAAAATTTCTGGAATTTATTGTGAATGAAACGCTGGCTGGGAGGCAGGATCAGATAAAGGAATACACAATCGCGCTGAGCGTTTTGAATAAGCCCGCCGGGTTCAGGCCTTCCAACAATGCCATTGTACGTATACATGCAAAAAGACTTCGCAATGCGCTGATCGCCTATTATGATCAGAAAGGTATAACGGACGATTGCATCATATCCATTCCCAAAGGAAAATATATTCCTTTATTTGAAAGGCCCGACAATGAGCAACGGATAAAAAAAGCCGGAAACTCAACTCTGCATAAAATATGTGACTTACGTAACAACCGGATTGCATTGATGCCGTTCAAAATTTATGAACAGGACATTTCCCGAACTTCTTTTGTTGATAGTCTGGGTGAAGAACTCACCCGTCGATTCTCGCATCATTCCGGACTTTCGGTATTATCGTATCATACTACCCGCATGTTGTCCCCGGAAAAAAGTGACATTAAAAAACTGGCTTCTTTATACGAGGTGCAATATATTATTTCCGGAAGTTGCCGGTTTGAGGATTCCAAAATCAAAGTATTTGTTGAATTGATAGATGCACATACGGAAAATCAAATATGGTCTGGTGTCTATTATCAAACAGCTGATACTACGGGCTATTTCAAAGCAGTTGATTTGATGGCATCCAAACTAATGGCTGATCTGGATAAAATAAAATATAATCCGGGTTCTTCAGGTTATAATAAAAACGTAGGTGCCCTCAGGTCAGTAGGGGATATTATTTATCAGGTGTCTTAAAGCCCGTTGCGTCAATCTCTATCAGGATATTCTTTTTCTAACAGCTCAATAAGTAATTCTGCCTGTTTTAAAGCAATTGATGTCCGGTTGTTCATCAGTTTTAAAAAACCATAATAGTATTGATACTGCATGGTAACCGCGTTTATTTCACGTGGATCACTGGTCACAAATGCAGGGTTACTTTGTAAAATTTTTTGAAGTGCATTACTATCCGAGCCAAGCGCCTTATAAATAGAGAAGAAAACATCCGCATTAAATAGTTTTTCATTTAATAAGATCAGGTCGTTTAACCGATCCCGATGCAAGTCAGACCAATTGTCGAACAATTTTATAAACTGGTAAATCAAAGTGGCTTATAAGTGAATTTTTGCCCGCCTACTGAAGCTTCCGCCATTAGTCCGCCGAGATCATCTGTAAATACGGCTACGCCATTTCTATATTTAGCATTCTTAGATACCCCTGATTTGGCAGCAACCGCCGATATTTCGGCACTGAACTCAAGTTTATTTGCTTTAAAACGGTCAAGCGCATCCTTGTTCTCGAAAAATATAATCTCACGATAGGCCTGGGCACCTATCTGCGCGCCCACGGTTACCTGCGCTACTTTTGCTGTTCCGATGGATTTGCCGTGTTCATATACCGTGCCGTAACCGCCAGATCCGCCAACCACCAAACCTGCCTTATCTATTTTTGGGAAGATGACGTAACCATACGAAGAGATAAAAAGAGCACTCATAGAAGGATCTGCTTTTATAAATGCATCTTTTCCTTTCGCGCTTTCAGACATTACCTTTTGTTTTTCTTTGTCGTCCTGAGCCTTGATGGTATGTGGCAGCATGAATACAGTTAATCCTAAAATCGCCAGTCGGATGATATGGTTCTTTTTCATTTTGTATTTTTTTAGTTGGCTAATTCTCCGCAGACATATATGCAATTACCGTTCCTGCTTCCGGCCCACGGAAGCAAAAACACAATGAAATAGATAAAAATGAGGGAGCATGGCCAGGAATGCGGTTTGCAAAAATCTGCAATATTGCATAATATTGCAAACACTCCATTCGGGAATTCATTAATAAGTCATTTATGAAAAGTCAGGTAAACATTTTTAGCATTTGTATAGTAGTGTTGATGACATTTTTTTTGTCTGCATGCTTAAGTCATACTGATCAGCACAATACCATTTCTGATTCTGAAAAAAAAGATGGTTGGACCCTACTTTTTGATGGGAAAACGATGAACGGATGGCATCTCTTTAACAGAGGCAACATCCCTTCGGCCTGGTCAGTTGACAGTGGTAACCTTGTGTGTAATCCGCACGCTAAAAATGTAAAACACGGAGACCTGGTAACAGATAATGAATATGAAAACTTTGATTTCACATTCGAATGGAAAATTTCACATGCAGGCAACAGCGGTGTGTTTATTAATGTGCAGGAAAGACCAGAGCTGGGGACTACTTTTTCAACAGGTCCGGAGTATCAGTTACTGGATGATAGAAATGTAGAGCCAGATTATCTCAAAGATTCCTCACATAAAGCCGCTGCAATTTTCGGTGTAATCCCAAATACAAGTAACACCATCCCGAATTCCGGTGAATGGAATCAGTCACGCATTCAACAGAAGGATGGTAAGCTCAGTTTCTGGCTGAATGGAGTGCAAACCGTTCAGGTAGATATGAAAAGTGATGAATGGAAAAAATTAGTAGCTGCAAGTAATATGAGCCATTACCCTGAATTCGGAACTCATATCAAGGGACATATTGCTGTTCAGGACTGGACAAATGGTGTTTCATTCAGGGCCATGAAAATCAAAGCGCTGTGATAATTGTCAATTGATAATTTTTAATTGTCAATTAAATTCAGTCTATGTTCAAACACAAAAAGACAATAAACGCATTTGTTTTGGCAGCTGTGACGCTCTTCATATCCTGTGGACAGGTTGAACAAAATAAGAATAATCAAAAAGAAAATTCGTCAACTGAAAAGACGGAAACTTCTGTCCCCGGTATTGAGAATCTTGCATTTTCTGATAGCATTCAATTGAAGGCAAATGAAAATATGCGCTTTGACAAAGAATTGTTTAGGGTAAAAGCCGGGAAAAAAATCAGTCTCATTTTTAAAAATACGGGTGCAAAATCAGCGGCATCAATGACCCACAACGTTGTGATCTTAAAAAGCGGTGTTGATATTGCTGATTTTGCAGATGTGGCTCACAATGCAAAAGCTGAACAATATGTTCCATCTTCATTAGACTCACTGATAATCGCGCATACAAGAATGGTGAGCGGTGGTGATTCTGATCAGGTGGAGTTTATTATTCCCAATCCTGGTGTCTATGATTTTATATGCAGTTTTCCGGGTCATTGGGGAACGATGCAGGGAAAAATTGTCGCACAATAAGATTTATGTTTTAACCGGTTCACATCATGAAAATTGAACATCTTGGTCTCTGGGTAGAAGATTTGGAACTCATGAGAAGTTTTTACCTGAAATATTTCGATACAAGTTCAGGAGAAAAATATGTAAATCCGAAAACACAGTTCCAGGCTTATTTTATTTTATTCGGGGATGATAAAACAAGATTGGAGTTAATGAAACGACCGGATATTATACCGGATAACAGTAAGCGCGGATTTAATATGGGCATTGCTCATTTCACCATATCTGTGGGAGGAAAGGACAAAGTGAATGAACTTACAGAACGAATAAGAAACGACAACTTCACCATTTTCAGCGAACCGAGAACAACAGGAGATGGTTACTATGAATCGGTTGTGCTGGATCCTGAGGGAAATTTACTGGAAATTTCAGCCTGATACATGAATAATATCAATACTATCATATTTGACTTCGGAGGCGTTCTGATTGACTGGAATCCGAGATATATGTATCGGGATGAATTTGAAGAAAGTTCAGAAATGGAACATTTCCTCAGCAATGTTTGCACAGACGATTGGAATCTTCAACAGGATAAAGGACGGTCACTTGCAGAAGGAACCAGGATCCTGCAGAACAAATTCCCGGAGCACACTGCGAAAATCCAATTATATTATGATCAATGGGAGAAAATGATCAAAGGGGATATTCCACAAAATGTAACCCTTTTACAAAAACTGAAGGAGAAATATAAACTGTATGGATTGACGAACTGGTCGGCTGAAACTTTTCCGATTGTGTTCGAACGATACTCGTTCTTTAAATTATTTGACGGGATTGTTATTTCAGGAGAAGAAAAACTGATAAAGCCGGATAAGAAGATTTTTGAACTGATGCTGGAGCGTTATCATCTGGAAGCTAAAAAATCACTGTTTATTGACGATAATAAGAGCAATATTCAGGCGGCAAAAGAAATGGGGTTCGCAACTATTCATGTACAGGAAAAGACGGATTTGAAGACTGAACTGAATGCATTGGGGTTGATATAAAAACCAGGAAATATATTTTTTAACTAACCGAGGATGTTAAAAGAAGAGCGGTTTAATCATATTCTTAAAGTTGTAAAGAAAAAAGGCAAGGTCTTTTATGAAACATTATCAGAAGATCTGAATATTTCTGAAGATACAGTGAGGAGGGATATTGAGTCTCTTCACAACAATGGTTTGTTATTAAAAGTTCGCGGAGGCGCGATTTCTATTTCGAAGAATCCACTCAGTTTTCAGGATCGCACCCACTATTTAGCCGAAGAAAAAGAATTGATTGCTTTAAAGGCGCAACAACTGATTAAGAAAGGCCAAACGATTTTTATGGATGGAGGTTCTACCATTTGTGCAATCGCCAATCATCTTCCTTCCAACGCCAGTTTCAGGCTGGTTACGAACAATATGGCGCTGGTTCCGATCATTTCAAAATTCAGGGATATAGAGCTTATCATACTTGGAGGTATTCACGATCGTGAAACAGCGACTAATACAGGCGGTCAGACCTGCAATGAGGTGAACCAATACATTGCCAGTCTTTATTTTATGGGCACCTGCGCTATCCAAAAGGATTTTGGTATCACCGCCGTTTTTCAAAATGATGGAGAAGTAAAAAAGAGTATGCTAAGAAATGCAAATAAAACATTTGCCCTGGTAAATAGTTCCAGTCTAAATACTACTGAACATTTTAAGATATGTGATGTGAAAGATATCAGCGGCATGATCACTGACCTTGCAACCGATGATAGCAGACTCGATGATTTCAGGCATCTGGGTATTCGGCTTATGTGACAATCTAATGTTAACTTAGATATTGCGAGTCGACTCAGATGATTCCTGACTTCTAAAACACGCCATATGAATAAAAGCATGTCTCTGCTGCTTTTCCTTTTCTTTCTCTCCTTTTTTTCCAGCGCACAAAAAATAACTTTAACCGCAGATCAGGTCAGAGCGTTGACACCTGAATGGAACGGAGATCGCTTCCCCGACGGGCGACCGAAAGTAAGTGACCGTCTTCTGGAGCGATTAAAAAATGTTTCTATGGAGGAAGCCTGGGGTTACCTGCGAAACAAAGGATATCAAAACCAGTTTGAGGGAGACTGGATGATCATCCGGCCCGACTCGGTGATGACCGGCCGTGCGGTTACTGCTCAATACCTGCCCATGCGGCCTGACTATGATAAAATAATGAAAGATCAGGGCAAAACAGAGGGCAGGATCGGATCAACCAATTCATGGCCGATCGATGTTTTGAAAGACGGAGATATATATGTAGCGGATAGTTATGGTAAAGTGGCAGATGGCACATTAATCGGAGACAATCTGGGCAACGCAATTTATGCACATTCACACAGAGGTGTGGTATTTTATGGTTCGGTCAGGGATATTGAAGGACTTGAAGAGATCAACGGATTCAATGGCTGGATAAAAGGTTATGATCCATCCTATATCCAACAGATGATGCTGGGTAGTATCAATATGCCGGTGAGGATTGGCAGGGCAACGGTGCTGCCGGGAGACGTAGTGCTGGCAAAAAAAGGAGGTGTTGTTTTTATTCCACCACAATTCCTGCAGGATCTCGTTCAGAATTCAGAATTCATACAATTGAAAGATGAATTCGGACACATGCGCCTGCGAGAAGGAAAATATACACCGGGGCAGATCGATCAGCAATGGTCTGACGAAATAAAAAAAGATTTTCTTCAATGGCTGGATGCAAAGAAAAATCTTCCCATGACCAGAAAAGAACTGGACGATTACATGAAAGAACGAAACTGGTGATATACGCCTAACGCTTAACGCGTAACGCCTAACGCTTAACGCTCAAACGCAAATTCAAATCATTATTTCTATGACACCATCACAAAGGTTTCTACAGAAAATCGGACTGAAAGATTCCGATGCACAGATAGTACCAATCCCAGAAATAGATTCATTAAAAGAAAACAGCCGTCGCGGTTTTTTAAAGAAATCTGCCATTGGCGGAATTACCCTTGGTGGCGCTTTTCTTTTTTCACCCATAGAAGATCTGATTGCACAGAGCACGCAAAAAGTTAAACGATTTTCAGGACCCTCTGATTTGCAGATCACCGATATGCGTTATTGCATTATACAAAACGTGGGACGTACACCCATTATCCGCATCGATACCAACCAGGGTATTTATGGTTTGGGTGAAGTACGGGACGGTGCAGATGAACGATA
>DATHPV010000689.1:0-5014 GCA_035483495.1 Puia sp. | reverse complement strand
TTGCATCTTACTCAGCTCTGTACAAAGAAATAAAAATCAGTGGTTTACACTTTATTCTTTATCTTTGCGCATTCGAAATAGCTCCTCTGCTATTGATTTACAAAGTGTTAGTCACTTATTTGGAAAAAGCTTATTAATTTTGCAAACGCGTTTCACAAATATTAATATACATTGATTAAAAACAGGGATAAAAAGGATATTGCCGAGATGTCTGAAATTGAAGTTAAAAAGATTTTAATAACCCAACCCCGGCCGGAATCTGACAAGTCACCCTATTTTGAACTGGCCCGGCGCCATTCCGTGGAAATGGCTTTTCTGCCTTTTATAAGGCTTGAAGGAATTCCCTCCAAAGATTTCAGACGGCAAAAAGTTGAAATCGGGGTTTATTCTGCGGTCATATTTACCAGTCGACACGCGATTGACCATTTCTTTCGTACAGCAGAAGAGATGAAAATCAGCATTTCACAGGACACCAAATATTTCTGTATTACAGAAGCGGTAGCACTTTATCTGCAGAAATTTATCCTTTACCGTAAAAGAAAAGTGTTTTATGGTGCTGACGGCACCAATAAAAGCATGCTTGATGTGATTAACAAGCATAAGGAAAATGAAAAGTTTCTTTATCCCACCTCTGAATATCAGCAGGACAATGAAATTATAAACTGGCTGAAAAGCAATCATTGCGAATTCGCAACACCGTTTATGTATCGGACTATAAGTAATGATATCCGGGAATCTTTCAATCCAGCTGCCTTTGATATCATTTGTTTTTTCACGCCCAGTGGCGTAAAAAGTCTGTTCGATAATTTCCCTCATTTCAAACAAAACGGAACGCTGATCGGTGCCTTTGGTACAAATACAACCCGTGCCGCCGAGGAAGCGGGCCTCGTGCTGGAAATTAAAGCACCTGAGCCTGCGGCGCCATCTATGGTATCAGCTTTGGAGAAATACCTTGCGGCGAAGAAAAGACACTAAGACAAGTGTGAGAGTGTGAGAGTGTGAAAGAGTGAGAATGTGGAAGAACAATAGTATTAGAAATATGTTAATAGAAAGCTCGGGACCTTCTCCGGGCTTTTTTTATTCGAAGTATAAGTGGGCTATTAGTGCTGGTTTAGTGAAGGATTAGTGGGGAATACAGGATATATGAGCGGACGGGATTCATTTTAATTCTCAGGTTATCATTTCACTTTCACATTTTCTCGTTTTCTAAAATTCCATCTCGCCACCGTACGTACGGGGCGGGAACATATTGAACAAAATGCATACCAATCGCCTCGCGGCTGAATCCAGTCCCTACCTTTTACAGCACGCACATAATCCTGTTGACTGGTACCCCTGGGGTGATGAAGCAATTCAAAGGGCCAGAACTGAAGACAAACCTATATTAGTCAGCATCGGCTATTCTGCCTGCCACTGGTGCCATGTAATGGAAAAGGAGAGTTTTGAAGATCCGGAAACGGCTGATCTGATGAACAGACTTTTCATCAACATTAAAATAGACCGTGAAGAGAGACCAGACCTGGATCAAATCTACATGGATGCAGTTCAGGCAATTGCCGGCAATGGTGGTTGGCCGTTGAACGTGTTCCTGACTCCGGAAGGTAAACCGTTTTTTGGGGGCACGTATTTTCCACCTGTGAATTTACAAAATCGCCCATCATGGAAGTCAGTATTACAAGGCATATCAAATGCTTTTTTGAATAAGCGGGAAGAAATTAACGATCAGGCCGACCAGCTTACCAAACATCTTGCCCGCGTGGATTTTGGGATAGGTATTGTGAAGGAAACAGGACAATTCACCAAAGAAAATATTAATGAAATTTATCGACTGTTGATCAGTACCGCTGATAAGGTGGAAGGAGGTTTTGGTCATGCACCTAAATTTCCACAAACGTTTTCGATAAGGTTCCTTTTACAACATCATTATTATACAGGCAACACGGAGGCGCTTGACCAGGCTTTGCTTTCCCTGGACAAAATGATATTAGGCGGAATTTATGACCAACTGGGAGGTGGTTTTGCCAGATATTCAACAGATTCCCAATGGCTGACTCCGCATTTTGAAAAAATGTTGTATGACAATGCGCTCCTGATTACTGCCATGAGTGAGGCATTTCAGATGACGGGGAAAGACATTTATACCAAGGCAATCAGTGAAACACTGGATTTCATTCAAAAAGAAATGATGTCAGGAGAGGGAGGTTTTTTTTCAGCACTCGATGCAGATTCCGAAGGAGAAGAGGGTAAATACTATGTATGGAGTAAAAAAGAAATATTGGAATTGCTTGGTAAGGATTCTGAAGAGTTTTGTACTTACTATGATGTCTCTGAAAGAGGAAACTGGGAGGGTAAAAATATTTTAAGGATTTTAAATCCTTCGATGAAAATTTCTTTGGAGAAGGAATTGGAATGGAAGGAAAAACTCCTGTCAAGACGTGCTGCGAGAACAAGACCCGGACTGGACAATAAAATCCTGTCAGGCTGGAATGCTCTGATGATTACAGCGTGCTGCAAAGCATACGCAGCTTTGGGAAACGAAAATTATCGGTTCCTTGCTATCAATACAATGGAGTTTCTCGAAAAAAATATGACCGGGGACACAATTTCTCCTTTCTTTCACAGCTATAAAAAACAGTATGGGAGTGTGGGGGTATGGGAATATGGGATACCGGCATTTCTCGACGACTATGCATACCTGATAGAAGCATTTATTCATCTACAGGAAATTACCGGGGACTCTTCCTACCTGATCCGGGCAAGAGAGTTGTCAGACTGGGTGATCGAAAATTTCAGTGAGGAAGAAACAGGGTATTTTTATTATACCCATGCCGGTCAGGATGATGTGATTGTAAGAAAACGGGAAATTTACGATGGCGCAACACCTTCGGGCAATTCCGTCATGACCGGCAATTTGTTTTATTTAGGGACGGTATTCGATTTGCAGGAGTGGAAAACAAGGGCTATCAATAATGTCACAGGCCTGAAAGATATGGTGCTTCGTTATCCCGGATCTTTTGGTGTTTGGGCAACTTTGATAAATGGTGTAACGTATCAATTGAATGAGATTGTATTGTCGGGTTCCCAGATTGAGAAGAAACATCTGGAATTTCTCAAAATGGGAATACCGAATCGGGTTTTTCAAATTACTTCCGTCACCCATCCGGACCTGCCGTTATTAAGAAATAAACCGGTTGAAGGAATACCCCAATTTTTTCTTTGTCGGGATTATTCCTGTCAACAGCCTGTAAAAGAGGTCGCTGAACTGGCCGACCTCATAAAAAACTCTTAAAAAACCCGTTTAAACGAGCATATTTTACAATAAGGCGGACCTTTCCACCGTTAATTAAAACATTGGCAAAATTTTGACTTCTAAAAAATAAATTTTATACTTGCGATGGAAGATATTCTTAGGAGATATTCTCAAAAGTTTATTTTTGTCCAATACCCTTTAATAAAAATGAAAATGAAAAACCTGTCCATTCTTATTACCGTTGCTGCGGCTATCGCCGTAACAGGTTGTAAATCCGGCAATTCTGGAAAAGCACTTCCGGATGACGGTCAACTGCACGGTGTTGCTCCGGCCAGTAGGTATAATCTCAGCAAGCCTCCCGGGATGGTTTATATACCACCTGGAACCTTTCATATGGGCCCCAGTGACGAAGACGTCAATTACGCTTATACGGCACGTAATAAACAGGTTTCAATCCAGGGATTCTGGATGGATGCAACCGAAATTACCAATAACGAATACCGCCAGTTTGTAAATTGGGTACGTGACTCTACAGCTGCTACCATGATGCAATATGGTAAGGAAGTGGATGGCAAATTCGCAATTGACTGGAAAAAAGCCGAGACTATTAAATGGGGAGACAAAGCAACCACAGAAAAAATAGATCAGCTGATCCTGACTCCTGAAAACCGCATTTTCGGTAAAAAGGAACTGGATCCACGCAAAATGATATACCATTCCGAAACATTCGATCTTAAGCGCGCTGCGCAGAAGGTTAATGAAGGAAAGGCACGTTCAGAGTTCATCGTTAAGAAAGACGTTCCTATTTATCCCGACACGCTGGTTTGGGTACGTGACTTCTCGTATTCTTACAATGAACCGATGACCAAAAGATATTTCTCTCACCCCGCTTTCGGAAATTATCCGGTGGTAGGAGTTAACTGGAACCAGGCAACTGCGTTCTGCGAATGGAGAACACAATATTTAAATTCTTACCTCGACAAAACAAAAAGAGCGAACGAAAGCCCCTTCCGTTTACCTACAGAAGCCGAGTGGGAATATGCTGCCCGCGGCGGACGTTCACAATCGATGTTCCCATGGGGTAACTACTACCTGAGAAATAAGAAAGGCTGTCTTCTTGCCAACTTTAAACCAGGTCGTGGTAATTATCCTGAAGATGGTGCATTCTATACCGCCCGTGCTGATGCATACTGGCCTAATGATTTCGGTCTATATTGTATGGCAGGTAACGTAGCTGAGTGGACATCATCAGTGTACTACGAAGGAGCTTATAACTTCCAGCATGACATGAATCCGGATATCCGTTACAATGCAAAGGATTCAGATCCTCCGCGTATGAAACGTAAAGTAATCCGTGGTGGTAGCTGGAAAGACGTAGGTTACTTCCTGCAAACGAGTACTAGAACGTACGAGTATCAGGATACTGCAAAATCATACATTGGTTTCCGTTGTGTGATTGATCTGCCGGCGTCCATTGCTAAGAGATAATCAGAAATGTCAATTGTCAATTGTTAATTGATAATTATCAGGAGAAATAAAATTTTTTAAAACAATCAACGTTTTGAATCAATAAGTCATCCGGAATATTTTTCCGAGACCCTTACAACACCTATTAAAAACTAAAAATTTAAAATTATGTCAGCCGGAGTTTCAAAATCTACCGAAAAGCTTGTAAACATTATCGTCTGCGTTGGTGCAGCCGTAGTAATCTTTGGTGCATGGCAGAAAATCACCCACCAAAGGTTGGCTGACTTCTTCCTTACA
>DATHPV010000688.1:0-3145 GCA_035483495.1 Puia sp. | reverse complement strand
TTATTCGTTCGTCTGACACCCGACGCCAAAAAAACTGCTGTTGAAGCACAGCTTACAAAAGTCCTGAATGCAAACATTAAACCCGACCCCCGCGACCATTCTACAGAGACTGTAAAACTTCAGCCACTTTCTGATATTCATTTCAATCTGGATTACGGCGTTTTTGATGACAGTCGCCAGGCACATAAACCAACGCTCTATTATCTGCTGGCTGTCGCAGCATTTCTTTTACTTTTAGCATCTATTAATTTTATCAACCTAACTACGGCTCAGGCTTCGCAACGCGCCAAAGAAATTGGGATTCGAAAAACAGTGGGTGGTCACCGTCGTCAGCTGGTTCTTCAATTTCTCACCGAAACATTTGTGCTCACAATACTGGCTGCGATCCTTTCGCTGTTGCTGACACCTCTGTTACTAAAAATGTTCGCAGACTTTATTCCGCCGGACTTTCATTTCAGTCTTCTTCAACAGCCGGTTGTAATTTTATTTCTTATTCTATTGGTTTTTGTAGTTACGATTCTTGCGGGTCTTTATCCATCACTCGTGCTCTCCCGGTTCAGGCCGGTACATGTATTGAAGAATCAATCTTTTGCGAACACAGGACAGACAAGAACTGCATGGCTGCGTAAATCACTCACTGTTTCGCAGTTCGTGATTGCACAGGTTTTTATTATTGGTACGCTGCTCGTTTCGCGACAAATAAACTTCGCTCTGAGCAAAGACCTGGGTTTTAAAAGGGAGGCGATCCTTTATTTCCGGACCAATTACAATCAGGCGGCAAACAAGAAACCTGTCCTCCTGAATAAACTTAAAGCTATTCCCGGCATATCGCTGGTGAGCATCTCCAGTGATCCACCTTCAAGTAATAGTACATGGACGAGCACGATGGTGGTGAATGACGGGAAAAAAGAAGATCGTGAAAACGTTCAGGTAAAACTGGCTGACAGTAATTATTTCCGCATGTATGGACTTCGTTTGTTGGCAGGTATCAGTCCTTCCCAATGTGATACTAATAACGCAGTTACTATCAATGAAACATATCTTCATCATCTGGGTTATCAGGATCCACAAAAAGTAATTGGGTTACAGATCAAAGAATTTAAAGGCAATCCGCATATAGTTGGAGTGGTGGCAAATTTCTTCCCTCATTCCATACGAGAAACGATCAAACCATTGCTGGTAGCGAACGGCACGAAGGACGCAAACGGTTTCAACATAAAACTGCAGCCACTTACCGCCGATGGCTCCAACTGGCCTGCGACGATCGAGGCCATTCAAAAAGCATTCAGCTCGGTTTATCCAAACGATGACTTCGACTACCAGTTCGTTGATGACAGCATCGCAAAATATTATAACGCAGAAAGAAATATTTCACACTTGCTTGCATGGGCAACCGGTCTCACGATTTTTATCAGCTGCCTGGGCCTCCTCGGACTGGTTATATATATCACCAATCAGCGCACAAAAGAAATCGGCATCCGAAAAGTGATAGGTGCCACCGTTAGTAATTTAATCTTTCTTCTTTCCCGCGACTTCTTAAAGCTGATCGGTCTCGCGATTCTTATCGCCGTGCCCATTTCCTGGTGGGGTAGTCGCAAATGGCTGGAGAACTTTGCATACAAAACCGAGCTCAGCTGGTGGACCTTCGCAGCGGGCGGTGCCATCCTTTTATTTATTGCGCTGGTTATTCTTTGTATCCGCACGTTGCGCGCGGCGCTGGCGAATCCGGTTGAAAGTCTTAGGACGGAATGAGCGACAAAAAAGTTCAACGGGAATGGTATACGAAAAGAAAGGAAACTATCAATGAGTCAGGACCAGTGTGGATTTCAAACGTTTTTTATATCTGTAGTTTTATTTTTCTTCACAACATCATCTAACATTCCCTGACGGCGTTCATTAATATATTCACGTCTCTCGTCCCGTTTGGCTTTTTTAACACGGTTTAATTCTTTGAATAAATAGAAACTGACAGACAGAGCAATAAGACCCCAGGGAACCATAATATTTATTTGAGGCTGATTGAATCCGGGACTGTTTAATCTCGCAAAAATAGCGTAACCAAAAAATAGCACGGCAGCCAGAGCAACTGCCAAAATGCTCATCGAGTGTTTAAATCTCCTTTCGTTATCGTTAGGTATCAAAATAAAATTATTACTCCGTTGTTGATTTCTGATTATATACATCCGCTCTGTCAGGACCCGGATGTAAAAGATAAAAACGTTTAAGAAGAACAGAAATTGTCCTATTGGGAGTATTTGCCGGTTATCAATCCCCCCATCTTTCTGCAAAAAATCCGTAAACACGGTTTGCAAAATTGTTTATATTCACTAGTAAAGAGCAGATACTTCAAACCGAAACCCCCACCTGCATGAAGAAATTAAAATTGATGGCCGCCATCTTATTCATAATGGCCGGCCAGACATATGCACAAGCCACCTACCCGCTCAATGATGTTGCCAATCCAAAACAGGAATGTTATGCGTTTATCCACGCGACCATCGTAAAAGATCCGCAGACAACTCTGCAAAATGCTACGCTGGTTATTCGCAAGTCGAGGATTGAAGCAGTGGGCAGCGATATAAAGGTTCCCGCAGATGCAGTGGTGATCGATTGCAAAAACAAATGGATCTATCCCTCCTTCATAGATATTTATTCCGATTATGGAGTGCAAACCGGTAAGGGCGGCAGCGGCGAAGGATATCGCTCAAGAACCCAGATGTTATCCAATACCAAGGGTGCTTATGGATGGAATCAGGCGATCAGGAGTGAAACGGACGCCGTGCGGATTTTTTCTGTGGATGAAACAAAGGCAAAAGATCTGCGCAGTGTCGGCTTCGGCACCGTGCTTACCCAGCTGATGGATGGAATCTCCAGGGGCACGGGCGCCATGGTAACGCTCAATAACGAAAAAGAAAACCTGGCGATCGTAAAAGAAAGAGCAGCTGCCGGTTATTCTTTCAAGAAAGGAAGTTCCACACAGGACTATCCGGGATCGCTGATGGGATCCATTGCCCTGCTAAGACAAAATTATCTGGATGCAGAATGGTATAAAACAAAACCAGCGGGTGAAGGCGTGAATATCTCTTTACAGGCATTCCTGAATAATCTGGACCTGCCCCAGATATTTGATGCTGACGATGTATGG
>DATHPV010000687.1:0-3117 GCA_035483495.1 Puia sp. | reverse complement strand
GATGTAAATAGATTCTAATGAAATGCCGTCTTCCCGCGTCCCGCCAAATACGGGAGCTCTGACGGATTAATAATCACAGTATAATGGAGTATACGGAAGCACAATTATTTTAAGTGAAGACAACTAGAAAGGGAAGTGTAGAAAAGAGTCTTTTTAAAGCTGATCACATTAAATAATGCTCAGGAATATGAACAATTCCAGATTCAGCATCTACGGTTTCAATATCACCCATATCCTTTAGTGCTAAAATAATATCCTCTTCTGAGTAGGCTGGGTTCAGGAACCAAAGATCATCTATTGAAATATCCAGACCTTTCTTTGATCCGGTGAGTCTTTGAGTATCCCTTGCGGCTATGATAATGCCGTCTTGTAAATCTCGGATATTCATTTCTTATTAAAGTTTAACTACTTTCTCGATCTTTATCGGGTTGACTAAGTTACGATCGGTTTTATACATCCACGGAACTGCGAAAAATATATCTGGCACTGCGATTTATTAAACTGAACTAGTAAAATTATTTCGGGTTCGCAAAAAAGCCGCCCCCTTTCAGGAGCGGCCCGCATCACGACTGCTTACTAACAGCACCACTGAAACTAAAAACAAAAATGAAAAATGGATTAATATATTGCTGTGTCTGCCGGACGCAGATCCCTCATATTTTCCAGCATCACCGAAACCATTTTTTTAAAATTATAGTGAGGCTCCCATCCCAGTGAATGGAGGTATTATAAAGAGGTTGAACTAAAATATATCAGGTTTTATATATTCCGGAAATAACCCACAGTACGTAAAACGCGTACTATTTCAAATGATTTTGCAGGGTACGCCGTCTCACTTTAAAATTGATTACGATGAAGATTCAGCGTTGGATACAATAAAAAGACCTGTAATATTGTTTTTAATCAGCCCCCACTTTTTCTTTGATTGATATGGACCAGGAATATCGTCTGTCAACATTTATGAAATGCCTGTACGGCTTTGTAGGGATCGTTTTCTTTATCTTTTTCATTTTCATTCTTGCAACGGTAAATGATCATAATTCTATGATTGGTTTTCTACTTTCAGTGCTGGCCCTGGCAGGTTCAGTCCTGATTTTTGTAAACCTGTCCAGAAGAAGTATCGTTATAACCGGCCAGACCATTATAGCTACCAGTCTTTTTTCCAGAAAACAGCTGGATCTTGATGAAATAAAGGGGTGCCGGATAGAACCCAAAATCATTTATATCGAACCGACCTCGGAAGACAACCCTACCATCAGAATTGGAAACTATATCGATTTTAAAAACAGTGAACAGTTAGCGGCCTGGTGCAGACAGCATTTCAAAGATCTGAATGCGCTGGATCTTGAAAAAGAGCAAAATGATGCCATGAATAATCCTGAACTAGGGACCAGTGAACAGGAACGCACCCGCACGCTGAAAAAATCGAGGAACCTGGCATATACTTACGTCGGACTGGGACTTTTACTGAGTTTCATGATGATCTTTTTCCAGTCCGGGGTCGGCATTGCATTGCTTATTATTTATCCGGTCCTCGGCATTCTTGTGATGGCTACCAGTAGGGGAACTATAAAATTTTTATCCAATACGAAAAGAAGCATCAGCAAACACATTGAAATCGGCTTGTTCATGCCCGGGTTTTTACTATTGATTACCTCTTTTGTGAAATTTAATATTGTAGAGTCGGGTCAACTCATGTTGCGTGCGATAGCTGTCTCTGCCGTTCTGTTTTTGCTTTTATATAAAACGGGTATTAACCGGTCGATGGGAGCGATACCAGGGCAGGTTTTCTTTATGATAGTATTCGTATTGATATATGGATTTGGCAGCATTCGCCAAATCAACTGCGCCTTTGATCATTCAAAAGCGGAATTCTACGACGCCGTGGTGAGGGGTCGAAGAATATCCAGGGGCAGGAGCACATCCTACTATCTGCGTCTAACGCCCTGGGGGCCGGTTGATAATCAAGAAGAGACTGAGGTTCGCAGAAATTTCTATAACAAAACCGAAGTCGGAGATACTGTACAGGTGAATCTCAAAAAGGGTTTACTGAACATACCATGGTATTTCATTCAAAGTAAAAACTAGCAAATTTCTTAATTCATCTCAATTAAATTTCATTAATTTCTTAAGACCTTTATTGCCATAAATACACGGGATTCCGGTCTGATATTTTATAGTCCATCTGAGTTTATCACTTTTTTTTAATTTGGTAAATCCATTGCCGCTTTCAATAAATCTGTTTATTTCTTCATTCGAACTTAGAACGACAAATGCGGGAGGCACGTTAAATCTGTAAACCGCAATGTGGGAAACAAGCCCTTTGTCTTCGACAAATCCTTTTAATTCAATAATCTCATTTTCAAAAAGATATTCTTGAACGGTTAACGGTTCAGAATAAACGCCGGTATAAAATGTTTCAGAAAAATTTTCAAAACTGGATGAACCGGCAATTGCTTTTTTGAAAACTTGTTGATATTGTCTTTCCTTCATTAAATACCTGACGTAATAAATCATTGCGATGATAAAATAGACGGAGGGTTGAATCCCAAGAAGAAAAAAAAGATAAGGAATGACCATCAAATACACACTAAATTTCGCATCGAGAAAATATGATAGCAGCAGAAATAAGATAGAAAAAATAAATAGTATAAATACAATAAAAATGTATTTATAATAATACCAAAAGTTAAAATCAGACTGAAATGTAAACCTGGGGTCGTTGATCAGTCTGTTCCTGATATCAAGATAAAAATCTTCGTCAATTTTGCCGGGTGGTTCAAATTCCGGACGTTTAAGTTTGAATAGATATCTTGTGTAGAACATTATTAATAATTCCGTTTTTGTTTCCTGCAGTAAAGTGTCGGGTTACGGATTAAGCAGAACAAAAACAATTCAGGAGGGCAATGGCCAAAATAATTTTCTTGTATGGGGTTGATGATTACCCTAAGATATAGGAATTTGGCCGAAATGTTTGGTTAGGATTTCCCCTTTGCATTTCATGCGATCCGATAATTACTGTAATAAAAAGAAGTACGCAAAACGCGTACTTTTTCAAGTGTTTTTTTTAACGTGCCGTCCCCCGCGTCGCGTCCCGCCGAATGTGGTAGACTCTCC
>DATHPV010000686.1:0-2838 GCA_035483495.1 Puia sp. | reverse complement strand
TGATCCTTATTTCCAGCAGGCGCAGAATATCGTAAATAACGCGCCGGAATCCAGCGGGCTCAATGGATGGAAACCCTTCGACGGCGTGAGAAACCGTTACTGGCTGGTAGAAAATCTTACCAACCCAAAATACAACCCCATACACGACGCGGCATATGACTATTACCGCCAGGGACTGGACCAGATGTTTGACCATGAAGCTGATTCACGTGTTGCTGTGATGAATGCATTGAACATTATGAACAGTATCAACAACGAGTTTCCCAATATTATGTACATGCAGTTTTTCTTTCAGGGAAAAGGAGCTGAAATAGGGAATGTATTCAAACGCGGCACTCCCGACGAAAAAAGCCGCGCTCTTGATATTCTTTCACGGATCGATATTTCCAATCTGAACCAGTATAAACAGGATCTGCAGTGAAACGCACAATTGTTTTTGCGTTGTGCCTTTATATGATTTCCTGTACAAACAGGAAGAGCATACCAAAAGACGTTTTGCCAATGGATTCCATGCAAAATATAATGAAGGACCTGGTCATGGCAGGGGAATATGCAACGAAATTTGTTTCGCAGGATTCTACCATTAAGGATAAAGTGAAAGCCAACCAGGATCTGATGGAAACCGTTTTCAAAATACACAATATCACGAGGGAGGAATTCAAACACAGCCTGACTTTTTATGAGTCAAGGCCCGACCTGAATAAATTAATATTTGACAGTCTTGCTGCGGACGCAAACAGGAACAAACCAGATTTAAATCGTCCCAGAACGTCAGGCATGAATCAGACTGTTATTCCTGTTAAACCAACGCATATTCCAACAAGGAAAATGGGCCTTCCGGCAAAGTCAATGGGTATACCATCGAATAATCCGGATTTTCACCGAAAACCAACAGATACTCCAATTAAAAGAGCACCCTGATTTCATAACTTCATGTTATGAACAAGGTTTTTTCCAACGCAAGGGAAGCAGTCAAAGACATAAAAGATGGATCTACTATTATGCTCGGTGGATTCGGCCTTTGTGGTATTCCTGAAAATAGTATATCGGCCCTCGTGGAAACGGGAGTAAAAAATCTCACCTGTATTTCCAACAATGCGGGCGTGGATGGTTTCGGACTCGGACTATTATTGACCACACGACAAATAAAAAAGATGATCAGTTCCTATGTTGGAGAAAACGCTGAATTTGAGCGGCAGTTATTACATGGTGAACTGGAAGTTGACCTGATACCACAGGGCACGCTTGCTACCCGGATTCAAATGGCGGCCATGGGTATTCCTGCTTTTTATACACCTGCCGGTTACGGAACAGAAATCGCACAAGGAAAAGAAACCAGGGAATTCAATCATAAGATGCACCTCATGGAACATGCACTACACGCAGATTTTGCCATTGTAAAAGCATGGAAGGGAGACCGACTCGGAAACCTGGTATTCAGAAAAACTACAAGGAATTTTTCAACATCCATGGCGAAGGCGGGAGATATCACCATCGCGGAAGTGGAAGAACTGGTAGAACCCGGTATATTGGATCCTGATTTTATTCATGTGGCGGGCATTTACGTTCACCGGATTTTTCAGGGAGGAAACTATGAGAAACGAATTGAAAGGAGAACAGTACGCATTTCATAATTGTCAATTGTAAATTGTCAATTGATAACGTTGACGAGCAATTGTACATATATTTTTATTATAGTATTTCGGAAAAATCCAGTTGACAATTGACAATTAACAATTAACAATTATCGCTTGTTTATTTCAGTAAATCAGTTCGAACGTGAAATGGGTGTCAACAAAACGATCGGTCGTTTTTTTGTTGATCGTAAACCTCCGGAGAATAATAGTTTCTGGAAGGGAAGATTATTGTATATTTCTTTT
Organism: Puia sp.; assembly: GCA_035483495.1. GTDB lineage: Bacteria > Bacteroidota > Bacteroidia > Chitinophagales > Chitinophagaceae > Puia. Next base: position 958 of record DATHPV010000686.1, on the reverse strand, counting down.
GGCAACGGGTTTGTTTCCATTCCGGTTTATTATGATATACTTTACAGAATCGGGGTGCCATTGGAAATACTGCTGAGTGAAACCCATATCGTCTTTATGGAAAGACTCATGCACTACGCAATAGAACAGGAGAAAAAAGAAATCAGTAAGAAAGAAGAACTGGATTCCATACGCGATATGCTGAAAGGCAGAATAAAAAATTCTGATTATTATACAGCACTCAATCAATACCTGGATCAAACGGTTCTCCGGCCGATGGGATCATTCGGACTTCCCCATCCTTCGTTGAACCGCGCGGATGTTTTTTTGTATGTGCTTTGCGATTTGCCGTTGAGCGATACACAGTGGGAGAGCGCTCTGAAATATTGGTATGCTTTGCATCCCACGTACCTGATCATGGATGACGTGAGAGATTTTACGAAAGACAAGGAAGAAGGAGAAGAAAATGTCGCCATTGATCTGGGTGGGGGCACAGAAGGATTTGAAAAAACACTTGAAATGTACCGCAGGAATTGTGAGATACTGGAAGAAATCAATCCAGTGATTGCGCAGTTTCTTACAAACTGCGAAGAAGACTTATTAACGATTATCCGTCAACCATCATCCGTCAACCGTCAACAATAATTATGGCCCTCGATAAATATGGTATCGCAAAAAGGATTGCTCAGGAGTTGAAGGATGGCATGTATGTCAACCTGGGCATCGGTATTCCAACGCTGGTGGCGAATTATATTCCTGAGGGAATTTCTATTATGATCCAGTCAGAAAATGGTATGCTCGGTATGGGTCCCTATCCTGATGAAAAAAACCTGGACCCTGATCTTATAAATGCAGGCAAGGAAACAGTCACCATTTTACCAGGCGGTGCTTTTTTCGACAGTGCAGAAAGCTTTGGAATGATACGCGCAGGAAAAGTGGATTTAACCGTACTCGGTGCGATGGAAGTTTCCGAGAAAGG
>DATHPV010000685.1:0-3160 GCA_035483495.1 Puia sp. | reverse complement strand
TATTGCTTAATATCCACCAAATCATTTTCTGATTTTAATTCCCCCGCCTTTTTTTCTTCATTAATTTCATTCCTTTCAACTTCAGAAGTTACCTGTACGGTTAACTCCCAATGTTCTTTTTCTATAGAAAAATAAATGACTTTATTTCCAAAGAAATCTTCATACTCGTTAATCCTGTCAGGCTCCGGTATTATTTGTATTACCGTATTCCTGCAAACCTGCCCATCGGTGTTACGCGGCATGAGTCTGGCAATATTGTGACATAAACTTACGGGCTCCAGATACGTATAAGCTGTTGTATGTTGAATGGTATATTTCATAATCATGCAGGCCTTCCGCTCATCGAATCAAAATAGATTTTGGTGTTAACTCGTGCTTAAAATAAGCTTTGGAAATCATCCCGGGAATAGAAGACAATATCGCATAAAGCCCAGACAAAAACATTTCAAGATTTTTGTATCCTTCACCTTCCGAATTTGATAATTCATTTTTATCAGCGTGTTTGAGAAGTGCATCTGCTTCCAATATCAGCTTTTCATATTCAGAAGCGGATTGGCTGAGATTGTTTTTCGGAAGATTTTTGAGATAGGATTTTAGCCTTACAACCTGATAAGTAAGCGAACGGGGGTTATTTGGATCAAAAATCAGGAGATCTATTACGAGTAGATTTTGTAACGGTCTTCTGTATTTGTACCGGTAATTCACTAAACCTTCATTGCTCATAAGCACACTCTGCTGAAGATTATATTCTACCTGATCGTTAAATTTTTTAACCATCGTCGTTTTGAGCATTGTAATCACCAACAGACTTTGTTCTATTTTCCTTCCGAGATCCAGCATAATCCAACCCTGTTCGCGCGAGATACTTTCACGGTTCAGCCCAATAAATGCTACGGTTGAAGTTATCAAATCATCCAGGGTCTGAATCATCTGCAGATGACCGTGATGAGTTAACGGAATACCGTTTTGCAATTGTTCTTCCATACCGCGAACCACCCGCCAGGTATCGGTCGACCAGTGATCCCTCACTTCGTGAATGGCTTTATGAAACTGGAGAAAATTAAATTTAATTCCACCCGGTCTTTTTTCATTGAACAGAATATCCTTTAATTCTTTCCACGGGTCAGTAAAAAGATCTTCTGCTTTTTCTCCAATAAATCCAGGTAAGGTAAAACTGTAGCGGGTAAATGCTTCCAGCAAGTTTCTTTCTGTCTGCCGGTTGTTTTCCGTGATTAGTTTATTACCCTCAGCTAAAAATTGCATCACTGTTCTCAGGAACCGTGCATTCCCCAACAGTCGCTCTGTATAACGACCTACCCAGAATAAATTTTCAGCGGCATGACTTGGTAACATGTCATTGAATGTTTCCGTTACGCCTTCCGGAATTTCATTTAATACAGTTACCACCCGACCCGGCTCAGGCGAAATGACCCAGGCGTCTTTACTGAAGCCTCCCGTCTGACTGGAAATATTAAAGTTGCCGGCGTTCGCTGATGATCTCACTAACCCTCCTGCCATCGCAACATAATCATCCTGATTGCTGACCAGAAAACTCCTGAATAAAACCTTCTGAGGAATTATGCGCTCATCGATTAATGAGGGACTTAAGGAAATTTCAACTTTCTCCTGACCAACATAGAGTGCGGGGTTAGCTTTTATTTGTCTCCTGCATTCACCCAGCTGGTCTGACGTTAGTGAAGCTCCGTCGATGGATGAGCTTCCTGTTGGGTTCCGGTGAATTTTTTTTATTACAAGTGTTTGAATGTTATCAAGCACATATTGAAGTTCTTTGGGTTGGCCGCACCACCAGGACGCAATTGTCGGAAGAATAAGATCTTCAGAAAGAAAATACCGGGAGATCAATTGAAGAAATGGCATAAGACCAGGATTCTCAAGTATACTGCTTCCGAGGGGATTTGCGATGCTTACATTACCACTACGCACGCATTGAAGTAATCCGGGTATTCCAAGTTGTGAATCTGCCTTCAATTCCAAAGGATCGCAATAAATATCATCCACACGTCGCAAAATAACATCCACGCGTTCAAGTCCGCCCATAGTTTTAAGCCATACAAAATTGTCTTTTACAATCAGATCATTGCCTTGTACCAATGTAAATCCGAGATAAGATGACAAATAGGAGTGTTCGAAATAAGTCTCATTTTTCGAACCGGGTGTTAGAATTACAATACGGGGATTGAGATTTTTTTGGGGAGCAATTTCATTTAGTCCATTTCTGAGTGCACTAAAATAAGGTGAAAGATGCCTGACTTTTAATCCGTTAAATAATTCCGGAATTACCCGGGTCATGGTTGTTCTGTTTTCTAAAGCATACCCCGAACCTGAAGGCGCCTGGGTTCTGTCATTTACAACCCAAAGTTTCCCTTCTGTACTTTTGGCTATATCAGCCGAATATAAAATGAGACGATGTTTGCCGGGTTGTTTTATACCGTTACATGGCCGAAGAAATCCTGCGTGATTATAAATTAATTCCATCGGCAGGATTCCTTTCTTCAAAAGGTTCCTTTCACCATAAATATCTTCCAGTATCAGATTTAAAAGTTGAGCCCTTTGAGAAAGGCCGGATTCGATCGAATTCCATTCTTCTGTACTGATCAAAAACGGGATATTGTCAAGTTTCCAGGGGCGATTCAGGCCGTTCGGGTCACCATAAATATTGTAGGTTACTCCATTTTCTTTCAACAGACGAAGCGTATCACCATTGCGATTATTGATCTCTTCATCACCCAGCATAGAAAACGTCTGAAAGAGTGTTTCCCAGTGAGGTTTGATATTTCCATCTTCACCAATTAATTCTCCATAGGATTTATGAACGTCGAAATATTCCTGGAAGACCGGGTCTGATAGTAAGTTCTGGTTCATTTTTTTGTTTACTAAAAACAGCCTGTTAACATCCGTTTAAAAATAGGGAAAATAGGAGTTACATTTATACCCTGTTTTCAACATTCAACGTGCATAAAAAATCAAGGGGACTTCATATGATTAAAAAAATTGTTCTTGCCTGTTCATTACTCATTTCTTCTATTTTCGGTAATTCCATTTTTGCACAGACTGGCAACAGTCTGCCCCGAAGCACACCTGAAGCAGAAGGTGTGTCATCGGCCGGAATATCCCGCTTTATAGATGCTGTCGAGCAAAG
>DATHPV010000684.1:0-5554 GCA_035483495.1 Puia sp. | reverse complement strand
GAAAGAACTTCATTATTGTAGAACAAAATCAAAAATTTGGCGCATTTACCATTGAGGGAAAGCCAGCTGTCCCAATGAAGCATCCTACGGCTGAATATGTTATGTTTCTGATCAAAAAGACAATCGATACGGAGCCGGATGGTGGAGCAATTGGATTATGATCAGGCGGTGTTCCTGGGCAACTTTATAACGGATTACTGGATCCGCGAGTCGCCGGAATTGAAGAACATAAGTTCGGAAAATTATCTGCAATATTTAATTAGAATAGAGCTGAAGCACAAATCGGTACCATGGAAAATGTAAAATTGTTTGTTCAATGTTCTGTATGGGACAGTGATACAACCAGTAAAATAGAGGGGTTTCTAGTTGAGATTCTAAAAGATGCTCACGAAAACGACTATTTGTCCCCATTTTTAAAAGAAATCATCATCACTGATTTATATAAGGAAGAATTTGATCGTATCGCAAAAAAATGGAATATAAAGTCAGTATTAAGTAATGAGGCGGAATATATATCGGTCGGTAAAATTTGTTCAAACAAGAGTCGGGAAGATCCTCAGCATATTATTTTAATTCATCCAATTATTTTCAGCGAAGATGACTGGGTTGACAGAATTAATTCTTTGCTTCTTAATGTGTATGCGGTTGGACTATTGCCGGTCGAACTGCAAATAGCAAATGAATATTATTGTAATACACCGATAAACCACGTTGCTGATATTTTTTTTGCATTTTTTTTTGAAACCTACTATGCTTGGCTTAGGGTGGATTATAAGAAATATTCCAACGGGCAACCTCCTATTTCACCAAGGAATATTACGGATGCCTACAAGAGAAAGCTAAAACGCCTTCAATTAAAACATCAGGATGATTTAAAATTTGATTACCTGGTTATTAAAGCATATGATGCCTTGTTTACATTCCTGAACCTTTCTGTCGAGGCCACGAGGTATCTTTTTGAGTTTTCGGAGTATGGTATATTTGAAATTCCGATGAGAAAATTTATAACGCAATTACATGACCAAGTTATAAATGTTGCAAAAAATGATCCCTATTCTACGCTTTTTCTTAAAGAAGTAATGATTGATATTTTGGGCAAGTCTTTTCTGAAAATTATTGAAAATCCCTACGAAATTAAAGTGTCTGAAGATCCCAAGGGTCTCTTTCCGGATGTGGTCGATACCCATAACAGAATCGTTGCTTTCGTTGATGTACTCGGGTTTTCAAATATGATTAGGCGTTTTGACTTGGAAAAAGACATCAATTTGCTCAAGGATCTGAAGGAATCACTTGACGGTGCAGTATTAAAAATGAAAGCCATGTTTCGGACATCTTCCGGGAATTTCGAATGCAAATTATTTTCGGATTGTTTTTGTCTCTCTGTTCCTTATTATGATACGGATACGGATTTTTCCTACCAGTTCGCGACGGTAATGTTGGGAATAAAAACCTATCAAATGCTTATGTTGATGAAGGGATATATATTGCGAGGAGGTATTGCGATTGGCTCCTATTATTCGAATGATAATATGATTTTTTCAGGTGCTTTGGTGGAAGCAGCCTCCTTTGAAAAGAACGGATCTACTTGCGGTAAATCATTGCCAATAAAATTTCCAAGGATTCTTGTAGCCCCTGAAATTTTAGAGAAATTAAAGGGTACCCGAATACATATATTGATGGAGGCGTATTTTAAGGATGGTCTGGTTTCCGATTTAGATGGTGAAGTTTTTGTTAATCCCTTTTTCAACGGAGATATCAGCCGGTTTGTGTACTCAAATATTTACGATGGATTTCAGTCAGCCGAAGATGAAATAGCAACTACTTTAAAAACCATTGTAAAAAGCTCCCTGGAACTGATTGGTTCGCTACTAACTCCGGCTTCAAGTGAAATTTCAATGAACGTATTGATTACTGAGGTGAATAGTAAAATTCTGCAATATGAAAATGAATCGGCAGTTGTGAGCAAATATATTTGGGTGAGTGAATTTTTGGATTGGCTGAAAAAGGAGAACGATCCGAATCGATTTAAATACTACAAGGTGGATTTTAAGGAAATTGTAGATTCTTGGAATGCTGGATGAGAGAAAAAATGCTCCTATTGTGCAAAGTAACAATGGATGGGGTTCTTCTTAACCTTTATATGGTGAGCTTACAATGAAAGGCACGCATAGAAATACTACTAATTCAATAAAATAGTTTGTTCATTTCAGAATCCCCAGTTCTGTCAGAATGTCCTTTTTCATTTTGCTAAGTGGTCGTCGAAAATGCTGCTCTTCTTCTGAATAAACACCGAATGCCAACCGATATACTTCACTATCTGATAATTTTGTTTTTAGGATTTTCTCTAAGGATTCTAAATAAGCACTGCTATAAGCTTTTTTGAGATAGATTAATTCTCGAATTTCTTCTTTATGAACTTTATACATCTCCTCCAGCTGCATTGTTGTTATGCTGCGTTGGCTAAAGGCATTACCATAAATTAACTTCGGCTTTGCAACTTTGTGATCTTCCAAATCGTAAGAAAAACGAAAGTTTAATTGTTGGGTCGGATCCGAGTGCTTGAAGTACGGATGAAATACGTCATTTATAGAATAAACGTCGGATCCTTTTATAGTCATGTTGCATACGGAACAACTCGGTATCAGATTATAGAATGATAAAGCTAACAACGGGTAGCGACTTTTGGGAAACCAATGGTCAAAAGTAGGACGGGCTATGAACTCTCTTGCAGCAGTAATAACAGTCGTGGTATATAATCTATTGCAATAAATGCAGGTGGATTGTCCGAGATTTTCAGCTAAGTGAAAACAATTGTAAAATCGAAACGCCCCATTTTTATCCTTATCTTTTTCACTAAATGAATCATATCTAACTAGTGATTTTATACTTTTTATATCCTTTTTATTCGTAAATCGACTCTTTAATTTATCTAAAGTATTCGGTAACCCAATTAACAATTCTCGAAGATTGATTTCATCATTTAAAAATCTAAATAGACTCGATTGTATCCCGTATACTTGGTTAATCCGATAATTCAGTCCCTTCGGATGGGGCTCTTTAAAACTATGACCCAGAAGCTTTTTTTTTATCACATAACGGACATTTACATAGTGTTCGTTAATGGCATTTGTAAACCCTGGGTTTGACTGATCTATATAAAACATTATAAATGGTCCCTCCTTGAACGCAATCTTTCTATTTCGTCATCCAATAATTTTCTTTCAAATACACGGTTTCCGGTAGCGTTGCTAAGTTTTTCGGCTAATTTGATCTTCATAATAGGTTCGTCCAAAGTATTGATTATTCTCTCGATAGTTTGAATCCTGATTTCACTTAGTGTCCTATTTTCCATATCTGAGATCATTTTATCAATAACATCGGCTACAAAGTTTCCGATCTGACCGTCTTGAAGAAAAAAGGAGTCTTTTAATAAATCTGCGACATTGGCACCAAATGTTCTTTTTAAGGTCGAATTTCCGATGATTGTTCCATCGATTCCTTTTTCCAAAAAAATTACATTGTTTTTAGGTAAATCTGAAAGAGTCAAAGGATCATGAGATGTAATAATTATTTGAATATTTAAATTGGGGAAGATGGAAGGCATTATATTCCTAAGATATCTAACATATTCTTTCTTCCATTGTGGATGAAAAGCGTTGTCCCCTTCATCCAACAATAGCAGTATGTCTTTATCAATATATTTTAGCGAGTCGAAAGAGTGCAAATCTATGTCAATCCCTGCTCCGATATTTTGGGCATGAAAATAAAGAGTACTGAAAAGGTTCAGGAATTGCTGTTCACCAGAACTTACAGCAAGTTGTGGTTCAAAACCAAACATTGGCTTTTCATCATATTTAAACCAATCGCCTTGAAATGAATTGTTGAAGTAATCGAACTTCTGAATTATTTGTAAGGCCTCTGCTTCGCTTATTATAATTTCTCTCCAATTTTCCGTAACACCCTCGTCATCTGCTACAGATAGTGTATAATCTATTAAATCCAGCAACTGCAAATGCTGATGGAAGCTATAGCGATCTTTATCACTATATACGCCTGCATTCCTTAAGAACCACTCAATGCCTTCTCGAACACTTCGGCTATTAAGTTCAAAAGTCCAGTTATTTGGAATAAATCCTTCGCTCAAAAATCGATTACCTGCCCTTTCCAAAATTGACACTAGTTTTGCAATTGCAGCCTCATAAATATCATATTCAAATCTTATCCTAAATATTGTTTTATCCGATTCTTTATCACCTAAATTTCTACTTCCTAGAGCAAGGTGTTCTTTATCTTGTTGTTCCTGTTGCATTTTGTTAAAAAGCAACATTATCGCAGGGCGAAGTTGGTACGAAGTATCGTGAAAGCTATCAGGATTATGAACACTTGCGTCAAAATGTCTAATTGATAATTTTACATGATCAAAAACCGGCAAAGAAATTGGTTTGGAATGGGATTGACGATAAAAATGGTTAAACCTAATCCATCGCTTGCTATTTTCAGAATGATGAGCCTCCATGAAATCATCAAGCAGCCCAGTATCCCCATGATTGTCCGTCTTTAACAATGCAAGTTTCGATAGGTCTTTTCCATTATTGCCAATGGCATTCAAAACACTTTGATGGAGGTAGGGAGTGTAATAAACCCTATGAATATGGTCAATATCATTTGTCACAGAATATCGACCATCTGATTGCTCAATTACAAAAGAGCAATCATGACTGGATGTCATTAGTCGCAGTATTGTGGATTTCCCACGCCCGTTTTCACCCACGATGCAAGAAAAAAGGGAAATTTGGTTACCAAATATATCTTCCAAAAAGAAAGGATTAGGTTTAACCTCGAGTTGATCATCTTCAAGAAACGTATATATGTTTTGGCCACCTAAATTAATGGTTATATTCGGACGGTCTTGTCTGAATACAGGCGAAAGCAATCGAGCAGGAATATTAACCGCCGCTATTCTCATATATGACCATTTTATAATTTTGTTTCATCACAGTAAGTCAACTGTTTTGCGTGTTTCATTACTTGGAAATCGTTACTTTAAAATTGCGTTTTTTTTGATTTTCGTATCATGATGCTCAATAACTACTGTGGTTTCAGTACGTTTTATTGATACGAACACCATTATGCTTGTTGTATAAGATTTCATTTCAGCCTGGGTGCAGCTAAAAATGAAGTTAATCTAAACCATTTAGAATGTTTTTTCGAAATGCAAATAAGGTTAAAGATTAAAATTTACAAATAAATTAGGCATTAGGTTCATACATCGTTTCGAATGATGTATAGAACAAATTCAATATCTATCACCTAAGTTTAGATCTGGATTTGGAAGAATCGAATATACTTATTTTACTTTTTTACTGAACCTTTGTCTTTGTTTTACCAAGAACAAAAAAACCGAAACTCATATTAGAAATGAGTTTCAGCTAATTTTTCGTGATCCCGCTGTGATTACTACAATCGGCTGGAATGTGGGATGGACGTGGGTTTTAAATGAGTGGTCCACTTTCTTTATCATTAATTAAGCGAAAAACTGAAAAAATTCATATTC
>DATHPV010000683.1:0-4770 GCA_035483495.1 Puia sp. | reverse complement strand
CGAAATAATGACCGGTATAAAGAGTTTCGCTGTAGTTCGTGAAAGACTCATGTATCCATTCGTCAGCGATATCTTTACACGTGATATTATTCCCGAACCATTCGTGCCCGCTCTCATGAACTACTATGAAATCCCATTTCAAACCCCATCCGGTACCTGATAAATCCCTACCCAGGTATCCCTGAAGGAAATGATTTCCGTAAGCAATATCACTCTGATGTTCCATACCCAGGTGTGGCGACTCTACCAGCTTATACCCATCCTCATAAAAAGGGTATGGCCCAAACCAGTACTCGAAACAACGCAGCATGGAGTCAACTACCGTAAAATGTTTTTTCGCTTTCTGCAGGTCATAATCCAGTACCCAGAAATTACAATCGAGATTTCCTTTTTGACCGTAAAATGTGTTATGCCAATTTACATATTTACCGATGTAGGGGATGATATCATAGTTGTTGATCGGGTTTACGACCGCCCATGTCCAGGACACCATCCCTTTCAATGAAGAGGATTTTTTTATCAGCCTCCCATTGGCGACGGCTACCAGACTATCTGGCGCTATAATTGTCAAAATTGCTCCACTATCTGGTTCGTCTCCCAGATAATCTTTACAGGGATACCATACACTCGCACCAGTACCCTCGCAGGCTACACTCATCCAGGGACGTCCAAGGGAATCCCTGGTAAAAATAAATCCACCGCCCCATGGAGGCCTAACGGCGATCTGTGGATTTCCGTGATAATAAATGGTAAGTTGCCTGATGCAATTGGTACAACTTTCCAACTGCTTTTTTTTATTGGATGTTTCTTTTAAGGTTTTAACATGAAATACATTCCCTTCACGTTTGAACTCTAATTTTTGATCATCTTGAATAATGCTGTCTATTTGTAGTGGTTCCTGAAGATCAATTTGAATTACTCCGATTTGTTGCATATCAGTATTATTTACCTGCATCGAAAAGGAGGAATCTCTATAAGTTATGGTGTTCTTACCTAGTATTGATTTATTTTCGAAATCCGGCGTGAATGAAATATCATATTTGAGAACGTCGTATCTGCGTTCAGTATTTAACGAACCTCTTAAGGTATCCGCGTGAGTAAATTGAAGTTTCTCATTTTGGGCCGCAGCTATAAAAAGTAACAAGTTGCATAAAAGAGTCAATAGAGAAATCTTTTTCGCCTGGTGAATCATAAAAGCGATTTTCGTGTCGTAATGAATAATTTGATATTACAGGGAAAGGTCTATATTTTTATCTTAATCAGCGGAATTTCATTCGCCGCTTGTAAGTCAGTTTCTACCAATAATAAAAAAATATTTCACTATAACGAACCTACCGGCATTGCCAGCCTCGATCCGGCATTTGCAAAAAACCAATCAATAATCTGGCCGGTTCACCAGTTGTATAATACACTTGTACAAACGGATAGTAATTTAAATATTATTGCTTCCCTTGCAAAATCCTGGGATATCTCAGAAGATAAAAAATCTTACTGTTTTCATTTACGCCGTGATGTTTTTTTTCACGATAATAATGCGTTTCCCAACGGAAAGGGCAGACAGTTGAACGCTTTCGATGTCGTTTACAGTCTCAGGAGAATATTAGATAAAAAAACTGCGAGTAGCGGAGCCTGGATTTTTAACGAACGCATTTCCGCTATGGATGCATTTCAGGCAATAAATGATTCTACTTTTAAACTTCAATTATTGACTCCTTACCATCCGATCCTGGGGTTGCTAAGTATGCAATATTGTTCAATAGTTCCCCATGAAGTGGTTGATAAGTATGGAAAAGATTTCAGAAATCATCCCTGCGGAACTGGTCCTTTTCAATTCAAAAGTTGGGAAGAGGGCCAGGAACTTATTCTGGTCAAAAATGAGAAATATTTTGAGAAAGATTCTGCAGGCAAAAGACTGCCATATCTGGATGCAATAAAAATTACGTTTTTCGATAATCGCGCCACAGAGTTTCTCCTGTTACAACAACGGCAACTGGACTTTATAAATGATATTGACCCCTCCTATAAAGACGAAGTCTTGAATAAAAATGGAGAATTGAAAAAGGATTGGATTGGAAGGATCCTGCTTTCGAAAAGTCCATATCTGAATACGGAATACCTCGGTATCCTCGTAGACAGTAGTTATTCTGCAGTTAAAGAGTCTCCATTACGTTTATTGAAAATCCGACAGGCAATAAACTATGGAATTGACAGAAAAAAAATGATGTTATATCTTCGGAATTCCATTGGTAGACCAGCCGAAAATGGAATCGTTCCCCCAGGCCTTCCAGGTTTTGATTCCTCAGGAATACATGGGTATCACTATGATCCGGTCAGAGCCAGGCAGTTGGTGAGAGAAGCAGGATATCCTGACGGAAAAGGACTTCCTCGTATTTCACTAAAAACGGTAGATACCTATTCAGATCTGGCCGGATTTATAGCCAGGGAGCTGCAGGAAATAGGAATTAATATAGAAATTGACATCACACAAAAAAGCCTTTTACTCGAAGAAACGGCCAAGTCACAGGCGATTTTTTTCCGGGCAAGTTGGATAGGAGATTATCCGGATGCAGAGAATTTTCTAAGCATTTTTTATTCCAATAATCCTGCGCCTCCTAACTATACCAGATATAAATGCCGGAAGTTCGACTTGCTTTATCAGAATTCATTACAGGAAAACAATGACAGTATACGATATTCCATGTATAGAGAGATGGATCAGCTAATGATAAATGATGCCCCAATAGTACCTCTGTGGTATGATCAGGTGATTCATCTCGTTAACCCTGCAGTAACCGGTTTCAATGCAAATGCTTTAAACCTTTTGGAACTCCGTTACACGCAGATACGTTAATCACTTCGGATATCCAGTGACAGCTTATCTTTGCGCGATTCATTTTCTGATTAAACAATCTCAAATTATGACGGAAAGTCAGTTCCTAAGTCTTCGTAGAACAGCTGATTTCATAAACAAATTATACCCTCATAAGCCGTCAATTGGTATCGTGCTTGGAAGCGGGATCGGGAATTTGACAAAAGAGATCGATATCGAATTTCAAATTAATTACACGTCCATTCCTGATTTCCCGGTTGCGACAGTAGAGGGCCATAGTGGTCAACTTATTTTCGGAAAGATGGAAGACAAACGAATAGTGGCAATGGCTGGCAGGTTTCATTATTATGAGGGATATCATGTTGACCAGGTGGTTTTTCCCGTCAGACTTATGAAATTTTTGGGCGTCGAGACAGTTTTGTTGTCAAACGCAGCCGGCGGAATGAATCCTTCTTTTAAAGTAGGCGATCTGATGATTATTACCGATCATATCGGTTTATTTACAATTAATCCACTGATCGGGCCTAATCTGGAAGAATTGGGAACACGTTTTCCCGACATGAGCGAACCATATAATAAAAATCTTATTCGGAAAGCTAAATCTTTCGCAGCTTTAAAAAATATACCCGTGCATGAGGGTGTCTATGCGGGTGTTACCGGTCCAAGTTTCGAAACCAGGGCAGAATATAAATTGTTGCATGTTGCAGGCGCAGACGCAGTAGGCATGAGTACAGTTCAGGAAACAATTGCCGCGGTTCATATGGGTATGAAAGTTTTTGCCCTAAGTATTATTACAGACATGGGTATTAGAGATGAAGAAAATATTATCACTCATGAAGAAGTGCTGCAGGCAGCTGGTCTTGCAGAACCCCGGCTGACGGCCATTTTCAAAGGATTGGTAGCATCTGTATGAATATTAACGTTTCATCAGTAGTCCGCCCGCAAGGATTGGTTAATTTTCCATCAAATTTATGGATGAAGAGTAGTGGCATGAAGATTCTTCTGTTGATGGCATTTTTAATAATTGGTTTTTTGAATGCAAGTTCACAGAGTGACCCGAGCAGCAGATTTCGTAGCATGGGAGGCGGTCAGGGTAAGGATTCACTTCAGCATCGCAAAGATGATACGATGAGTATTACATATCGCTTTCTCGATTCGAGCCGCCTGTTGAAAATGGACTCCGAAATTTATAATTTTTACCTGCGTTATCCACTATCTCCTACATATGTTGATTTCGGCAATATTGGCACAGCTTCGCACGACCTCATTTTTAATCCGGTTATGAGTCCGGGGTGGGATGGAGGATGGCATGCCTACGACCCCTATGTTTTTACTGTTGAGAACTCCAGGTTTTACAATACTACAAAACCATATTCAGAATTAGGTTATTTGCTGGGATCAAATGCGGAACAAATGATTAACCTGGTACATACGCAAAATATTACCAGAAATTGGAATGCTTTTTTTCAGTACAGATTGATAAACTCTCCGGGATCTTTTGGAAATCAGAACACAAATCACAATAATTATCGGTTTACCTCCTGGTATCAGTCGAAAAACAAACGTTACCAGGCATTTCTTGTTCTGCTGGGAAGTAAACTGGAATCCGCTGAAAGTGCCGGAATTCAAAATAATGCAGATCTGGATTCTAATACGTATGCAAATCGATTCACCATTCCCACAAACATCGGTCCGTCTCAAAATTTTGCCAGTGTTAATAATGCATTTGGAGTTCCTATTCCAACGGGTACTTTTTATACAACAGGAACTTTCATGCTTAGGCAGCAATATGATGTTATTGGAATAAAAGACTCTATTGTAAACGATACGGTTGTCATTCCGTTGTTTTATCCCAAATTCCGTGCTGAACAAACCATCAGTTATTCTACATATCATCAACATTTTAGTGATGATGCACCTCAAACGGCCTATAGATCGGA
>DATHPV010000682.1:0-5778 GCA_035483495.1 Puia sp. | reverse complement strand
ACGGCAAACAGACATTTGAGAAATAACGAGAATCAGAAATAGCCTTAATGTGTGAAGACCAGTTCCTGACGATTTGAATTTATTGTGAACCTCAATCATGATCCTCTCATTTTAAAGCAACCAGTCTTTCTCTTTTAGCTTCAGTCCTTATTTTTTTCCGGTGTTTTGTTCCCCAGTCTACCATGGCCTGAAGCACATCACTCAATGTATTGCTGTAACCCGTAAGTTCATATTCAATAACCACGGGAGATGTGGTTTGAACCTTTCTTTTTATAAACCCGTTCATTTCGAGTTCTTTCAGTTCATTCGACAGCACCCTTGCAGAAATACCTGTGATTGTTCTCTGCAACTCATTGAAGCGTATACTGCCCTTTTCTGTTATGGCAATAATGATTTTTAATTTCCATTTACCACCCACAACATATAATGTATCGTCTATTGCCGATAGTCTCGAGTTACATTGACCCGCATCAATGTGGTCTTTACCTATTGACTTTGTCTTATTCATATTTCAGGATTTAAAATAACCAAAGGTTACTACTAACCTTTTGTATACTACTAACTAATTGCAAGTAAATGTAAATAATTTTGTGTTACAAAAAATAATTATGAAAAAAATACTCCATATAATTATGACGCTACACTGACAAATCCGATTTCATTGACCCATGCATTTTTACCGAGTCCCCGCAATACTTTAGCGGCTTTTGCAGCAAAACGTTGACTTATTGATGAGCAGCTATTGCGCATCACGGAAAGCATAATACAACACGCTTTCTATCGGACGTATATTTCCTGTGGAAAAAGAACTCTCTTTCAGCTGCATGACTCCTTTCAAAGTCCCCAAGTTAGTTTTGATTCAATGAAAATAGTCCTATTAAACATTAGAAATAAATACTATTATGATTTCTTATTTTGGCAGAAACTGCAAGTAATGGAAAAGGTGTAATTGCTTTTTGCAAACACCCATCCCGGGAGTAAGGAACACACCTGAAATAATTAAATTTTACAAAACTCAAAAATGTAACCAAGATATCCAATTAGAAAACGGCTCATTGTTCATATAGTTTTGATTGCAATAGTAATAATCAAAAAATATATATGAAAAAGATATCCAGATGGGCCAAGTCTAACAAACGCAGGGCGCGCACAATTATAGTGCTCATTCATTTTGCCCTTATTATATTGGGTATGCTAACCGGATGGTTACTTTTTAAAATAAATTTTTACCCGAGCACGGCGATCTTTTACGAAGTGTTATTTATTTGTATTTTAACCTTTTTCATATATCCGAAAAAAGGCGGGTTCTGGCAGTCAAAATTTAAGAGCAGGTTTTATATCATTCAAAAATCCTGCGATCTGATATTAGCATTCGGTGGCTTTTTGATGATTAGTTTTTGCTCAGAAAATACTTACGCGCCATCCACAAACAAGATATTATTTTTACCCGTTAATTTGTTATATGCCTCACATGGTGCAAATCCAAAATCAGAAGAATTACTTCAATCTTTAAAAAGCAGATCCCGAAAAGATTTAAATCGCTCCGAAAAGAAAATCTTGAAACATGAATTTTTCAGAGAAGTAAAAGTGTATGTAAAAGCAAAGGCAACCGGAGATAACGAAACAGCCGTAAAAGCATTCCTCGTGATAGTAACAATTGCAGTAGCCGTTGGTCTCACATATCTTTTAGCCGGCCTTGCATGTTCATTATCATGCAGTGGAGCACAAGGTCTTGCAGCACTAGTCATGATCGGAGGATTGGTTGTGCTCATTTTTGGTTCCATTGTTTTAACCAGGGCGATCATGAAAATCGGCAGGAAAAAACAACTCGAAGATTACGGGCAGTTTGATTTCTAAAGAGTCTTTTTAATAAAATTTTCGTAATACAAATTGATCTCCTAAAAAAAGATTATCTTTTTGAACAAATCACCTGACATGAAGCTATATCTAAGTCTTTTACTCAGTTTGTTTTTTTTCTCAGCTATATCACAGACTCTCAATGATAGCCTTAAACAACAATTGATAAAGGACTGGGGACGTGCAAAAGTTTATACGCAGGAATATCTTGATGCGATGCCTGCCAGCAAATACGGTTTTCGCCCGGTAGATTCCATGCGAAGCTTTGCAGAACAAATGCTGCATTTAGCATCGGCTAATGCATATTTTACGAGCGTCAATACAGGAGTCAGAAGCCCGATCTTCTCACAAAATCTGGAAAAATCCCCAACTGCCAGCAACAGGGATTCTGTAGAATATTATGTAAATACCAGCTACGATTTGATGATTAACTCGTTAAAAAATATGGACCCCAGTAAGCTTAGTGAAATCCTGACACAGGGTTCTGGTGCAAATGGGCGAAGTGAAACCCGATTAGTCTGGCTGATGAAGGCATTCGAACACCAGACGCATCACCGGGGCCAATGCACCGTATATATCAGACTCCAGGGCATCCGACCACCGGCTGAGAGATTGTTCTGATTTAAACACGCTATACTGATCTGATAGCAACTACGGGATCTAAATTCGCTGCTCTGATGGCAGGAATTATTCCGGACAAAACCCCGATAACGGTACAAATCCCAATGGCCATTACCGTCACATCCAATGGGATATAAACTTTGAAACCAAGAAAGACTGAAAATATTTTGGTCAAAATGAGAACAGCCAGCAGACCAATGAAACCACCTACAAGACAGAGAAAAATCGATTCAGATAAAAACTCCGCCATAATATTAATCTTCTTCGCTCCTACTGATTTTTTTAGTCCAATCTGACTAGTGCGTTCTCTAACCGTAACAAACATAATGTTGGCAACTCCAAACATACCGACAATCAGAGACAAGCCTGAGATTGCCCATCCTCCAATATTCAATCCGGTAAATACAGGTTCTAGAAAATTGGAAATAAATCCGATATCATTCAGGGCAAAATTGTCTTCCTGCGATGGTTGTAATCTCCTGATGGATCTCATGGAGCCTCTTATTTCGTCCTTCAACGCATCAATCGTCATGAGATCACTCCCCTTAGCCATAATAAATGGATTGGAGTATTCAATGGTCATTAATTGTTTGGCAAAATTCAAGGGCAACAAAATGGAATGATCATAATCCCAGGCATCAATGATACTACTCCCTTCCTTTGCCAAAACTCCAATAATAAAAGCCGGTTTATTATCTTTTAGTCTTACTATTTTACCAAGTGCTTTTTCCGGACTGCCATAAAACTCTGTAGCGATATAATTGCCGATAACAACAAGGTTAGCACCGTTTTGAAATTCGGCGTTTTGAAAATAACGGCCTTCACCAACCGTAATCGTTTGGATCAAATCAAATTTCTCAGATATCCCATAATAATTAATCCCATTCATTAAACTTCCTTCAGCTTCCACTTTGTCATTTGTCATGATCATAAAAGCCAAGTCACGAATCTGTGGCGTTTTTAATTCCAGTAAGCTCATTTCAGAAACTTTCACTTCAGGACGCTTGATAAATTTCCAATAGGGATATTCACTCTCTGATGAATTCTCATATTTCTGAATAAATATCACATGGTTTCCCAATGAAGCCAGCTCGCTGGTTATCGCCAGTTTCATGCTGCTAACGGTTGCCAGTACGCCGATGATGCAGAAAATTCCAAAAGTAATTCCAAGAAGAGAAAGAAAAGTCCGAAGCTTGTTTGAACGTAGCTCCTGAATAGCCAGTTTAAGACTGTTCCATGTAATCAAGATGAAGTTTCTCGTAGCCTTCATATTGGGGGTTATATCTACTGTAAATATTCAATAATTAATGATGCAAAGGATATTTTACCAATAAAATAGTTCTGTGTTAACAGATTTACAACAAAGACAGGAGTACGACCAGGTTAAATATCAGTAATAATACCTGCAAAGACTTGTGTGCTTAACTTTGCGAAAGAAATTAAAAATTACAAAATGAAGCTGGCAAACAACAAAATCCTGATAACAGGTGGAGCAACTGGTATAGGCCTGGGATTAACTGAGCGATTTATTAAGGAAAATAATACAGTGATCATTTGTGGCAGACGTGAATCAGCTTTACAGGAAGTTGCTGCCAAATTTCCCTCTGTGATTACCAGGACAGTCGATTTAGCAATTGAGTCAGATTGTATAGAGTTGTTTAACTGGGTCAAAGAAAATCACAATGATTTAAATGTCCTTGTAAACAATGCAGGTATTCAGAATTGGATGAGTGTGACGGACAATACTTTTTATGAAAAAGCAAATGAAGAAATAGCAATTAATGTACTGGCGCCGGTTCATTTGACAGCACTTTTCACGAAATTAAAATCATTGAACACGATCATGAATGTTACATCCGGCCTGGCATTTGTTCCTTTTTCAAAAGTTCCTGTTTATTGTGCAACTAAGGCATTCTTACGTTCGTTCACACTTTCTCTCAGACATAGTTTAAAAGGAACAAATATTGAAGTCATCGAAATTATACCACCCGCCTTAAATACTGATCTTGGAGGAAAAGGATTACACGACGCACATCCTGCAGTGAGTGATTTTGTAGAATCCATTTTTAAACAATTGAAAGAAGGAAAGACAGAACTTACTTTTGGATTCAGCGAAGGACGAGCAACTGCAAATAATGAGTCGATTGCAGAATATTTTAACAGGATGAATCCTTAACAAAAAAAAATAATTATGAGCAATTCAAATAATGGAAACACCATTTTCCAAAAAGGCGAAAGAGCCAACGCAGACTATTTTCTTGGAACTGTATGGATAAAAACTCTGGTGCCCGCAGACGATATACTCAATACTGTTATTGCTAATGTTGTATTTGAAGCCGGGGCCAGAAATAACTGGCATACACACGCCGGCGGCCAAATCCTGATTGCAACAGACGGGACTGGTTACTACCAGGAGAAGGGCAAACCCATTCAACTTCTTCATCCGGGAGACGTTGTAAAGATCGCTCCTGGCATTTTGCATTGGCACGGAGCTTCCAAAGACAGCGAGTTCACTCATATTGCCATCAATCCTAATATTCAAAAAGGAATGGTGGAATGGCTGGATCGGGTTACTGATGAAGAATATAACAGTCTCGCCGGATGATATTAGAAGAAAAGGTGAAATAAAGGACAGGTGATTAAATACGATTACTTTTATTTAACAATTCTCCCGTTCTTTTAAAAACACCAGGAATGAAAATAAAAAATATCTTTCTTGTAATCTCACTCCTTTCGGTCGTTCTGTTTGCAGAGGGACAACGAAAACTAACGGCCATCAAAGCGGGCAAACTGATAGATGTAATAACCGGTACTGTATTGGTAAATCAGATAATATTAATTGACAGTAATGTTATCCTGGATATCGGTCCATCGCTGTCGATTCCTGCAAATGCTGTGGTTATCGACCTAAGTAAATCAACAGTACTGCCTGGACTCATAGATTGTCATACCCACCTGACTGCACAACCCAGCGGAGATTATCTCGGTGATATATTCAGAAAGACGCCCATCGATTATGCAATCATCGCACATATCTATGCCAAAAGAACACTGGAGGCCGGATTTACCAGTTGCAGGGATGTAGGGTCAGAAGCATTTATCGATGTCGCACTCAAAAATGCGATTAACCGGGGAGATATTGAAGGACCACGCATGGAAGTGGCTACATTATTTATTGGATCTACGGGCAGTCATGGTGACCTGGAAGGATTTTCTCCTTTTCTTGACTGGACGTTTCCCAAAAATATGAGCGGAGTTGCCGATGGAGTTGATGAAGTACGTAAACAGGTTCGTTATAAC
>DATHPV010000681.1:0-4650 GCA_035483495.1 Puia sp. | reverse complement strand
ATTGCAAACGTTCTTCCAGATCTTTTTTAAGAGGCTGATGATTTAGAATTGTCGTATTTGAATTTTTCAAATTTTGTGTAATCGGGTCCAGGATGCCAGGTGTTCCAAAGCCAATGGATAGGGGAGTGAGACCCGAATCGGCTTTCATCTTTTTAACCAGTTTTTCAATCTGGCCTATTACATGATCATAGCCCTGTGCAGCTTCCGTATCAACACGTGTTCTGACTATCGTCTCTGGTTCTTTGTCACCGCGGAGAATAATGCCTTCAACCTTGGTCCCACCCAGATCGATTCCCCACATTGTTTCTTTCATACGCAAATCGTTAGTAAATATTTCAATTCATATTACTTCAACTTTTGTTCTGCCAACAGCAGGTCTTCAGGCGTGTCAATTTCAATTCCCATATATTCTGTGAGCACCATTTTTAAAGGTATGCCATGCTCAAGATATCGAAGACACTCAATTTTTTCAATCGATTCAAGAGCTGATACCGGCCAACGGGTAAAATTCATCAGAGCCTGTTTCCTGAAAGCATAAACACCAATATGTTCGTAATAGTTTGTTTGTATGGATTGATCTCTGGGGTATGGGATCACGCTGCGGCTGAAAAAAAGAGAATTCATATTCTGGTCTACCACAACTTTGACATAATTGGGATCTTCGATATTCTTTTTGTCTTTTATAATCTGCATGAGAGATGCAACCTCTACCGACTCATCCTCTTTAAAAACCTTTAGTAATTTTTCTAATGGCGCTTTTTGTACAAATGGTTCATCACCCTGAACATTAACAACTATATCGACATCCAGATTTTCAACAGCTTCTGCAATCCGGTCGCTGCCACTTTCATGTTGTTTCCTGCTCATCATGGCTACACCACCATTCTTTGCAATTTCATCAAAGATAATTTCACTGTCCGTGACCACAATCACCTGACTAAAAAGACCTGTTTTTACTGTGTTATCGTAAGTGTGACGGATAACAGTTTTATTCCCCAGCGATTGCATTAGTTTAGCGTGAAAACGGGTAGACGCATATCTTGCCGGAATCATCGCAATACAATTCATGAATTCTTTTTTCAAAAATAATTTTTTGCTGCTAGATCTGATACAGAATTCAATCTATTCTGAAATATTTTTGATTTTCGGGTTGTCTTCGGTCATAATAGACCACAGAAGGTCTTTAAGTGCCTGAATCCCTTTCTGCATCACGGAAGAAATAAAAATATTAGGTATCTCAGGTGGTAATTCTTTTTTGATTTCCGATATCAGTTCATCATCCAAAAGATCACTCTTGCTAATAGCTATTACAAAACGCTTATCGAGTAATTCAGGATTATATTGTTCCAGCTCTTTCCGGAGTATTTCAAATTCTTTTCGATGATCGGGACTATCTGCAGGGATCATGAATAGCAAGGCCACGTTTCTTTCAATATGTCTTAAAAACCGGTGACCAAGTCCCTTACCTTCTGCAGCACCTTCAATGATTCCAGGGAGGTCAGCGATGCAAAAACTTTTGCCGTCCCTGTATTCAACCATTCCCAACTGAGGTACAAGTGTGGTAAATGCGTAATCGGCAATTTTGGGAGTTGCTGCTGTCATCACCGATAACAAAGTAGATTTACCGGCATTCGGAAAACCCACGAGGCCAACGTCTGCCAGTACTTTTAATTCCAATACCTTCCATCCTTCTACTCCTGGTTCTCCTGGCTGGGAATGTTCGGGCGCCTGATTTGTGGGAGTGGCAAAATGCGCATTGCCGAGACCACCGCGGCCACCTTTCAGCCAGATGAATTCCTGACCATCTTCAAGTATTTCTGCTTCTTTCTGCCCGGTAATTTCGTCCCTTGCAATTGTGCCCAGAGGGACATCTATATATATGTCTTTACCAAATCGTCCTGTACAATTGTTTCCACTACCCCCCTCACCATTCTCTGCCAATACATTTTTATAATAACGCAATGGAAGAAGTGTCCAGGTATTTTTGTTTCCACGAAGAATAATATGACCTCCTCTGCCCCCGTCGCCGCCATCAGGTCCGGCCAGCGCATTATATTTAGTGCGCATGAAGTGCTTACTTCCTGCTCCTCCATGACCACTTTTACAGAAAACACGAATCTGATCTACAAAATTGCTTTTTTCCACTATTGTTTATTGGGGCTGCAAATATAACCTAATAATACAGCTATCTCGTCATTAGCAATCTGGCGACAAGACCTGTCCAGCCCGTCTGATGGGAAGCGCCCAATCCTTTTCCGGTATCACCATGGAAATATTCAAAAAACTGGGTATAGTCTTTGAAATTGGGGTCTTTTTGAAAAAGAGGCAAATCCCCATAAACGGGACGGTTACCATCTGTATTTCGGATAAATAATGAAAGCAGGCGATCTGTAAGTTTTTCAGAAATTTCCTTTAGTGAAAGAAGATTTCCCGAATGGGTTGGATATTCAATTCGGAAATCATCTCCATAATAATCGTGGAATCTGCACAAAGATTCAATGAGCATAAAATTCACGGGCATCCAGATAGGACCCCGCCAATTCGAATTGCCACCAAATAACGTTGTATCAGATTCTCCGGGTGTATAATGAATCGAAAACCAGGTTTCATCAATTTGCAGAACATATGGATGAGCTTCGTGATATTTCGATAAGGCACGAAGTCCATGATCACTCAGGAATTCATTTTCATCCAACATCCGGTATAAAATCCTCTTCATCCTATGTCCCCGAAGCAATGATAAAAGATGCATTTCATCTTTTCCTTTCACACCCCATTTAGAAACCAGGTTTGAAAGCTCGGGTCTGTTATTCAGGAACCAGTATAAACGGTCCGTAAAATCTTTCTGACTTGAAAGAAGTACGTCTTCCAGGACTTCCACTGCCAGCAAAGGAATCAATCCTACCATGGAACGTATCTTAAGTTTCACATCGTTGCCATCGGATTTCCGTATGGCGTCATAATAAAATTCATCTTCGTCGTCCCAGAGTCCGGTGCCACCCTCGCCATCAGAAAACATGGCGCCCGCTATATACAGGAAATGCTCAAAAAATTTAGTAGCCATATCCTGATAAACATCATTAGTTAGCGCCAGTTCCAAAGCCATACGCATCATATTGAGTGAATACATGCACATCCAGCTCGTTGAATCGGATTGTTCAAGGATAGATCCATCAGGCAGTGGTGTATTCCTGTCGAAGAGACCAATATTATCCATGCCCAAAAATCCCCCTTCAAATATATTATTGCCCTGTTCATCCTTTCTGTTTACCCACCAGGTAAAATTCATCAGGAGTTTCAGGAAAATGGTTTCAAGGAATTTAAAATCTCCTTTACCTGTTGCATTTTTATCAGTGCAATATA
This sequence comes from Puia sp., assembly GCA_035483495.1. Classification (GTDB taxonomy): domain Bacteria; phylum Bacteroidota; class Bacteroidia; order Chitinophagales; family Chitinophagaceae; genus Puia. The sequence continues at coordinate 1,287 of DATHPV010000681.1, read as the reverse complement.
CTTTCCAGGTTGCCCACGCCTGTACCGGAGGGTTCACATCGGAGAATGCCCATTCGTAAGCGGGAAGCTGTCCGTTCGGATGCATGTACCATTCATGCGTTAACAAGACCAATTGATTCTTTGAGAATTCAGGATCTATATCAACAAAACAAATACTATGAAAAGCCAGATCCCAGGCGGCAAACCAGGGATATTCCCAACTGTCGGGCATGGAAATAATATCAGAATTATTTAAATGCCGCCAGTCGTGATTCCTTCCCTTCTTTCTTTGCGGTGGAGGAGGAGGCCCGGCCGGATCACCGTTAAGCCATTTATTTACATTATAATAATAGTATTGCTTGCACCAGATCATTCCGGCATATGCCTGTCGCTGTACACTTTTTAATTCTTCACTTGTAACTCGGATTTGTAATTCTTTATAAAAGAGATCCGCTTCCTCTTTTCGTTTCTTAAAAATGTTTTCAAATTCTTCAAAAGGTTTCTCCAGAGCTTCTGAATTCAAACGCAAACAGAAAGTTTCCGATTTTCCTGCATCAATTGTTTTGAAAAAATGTACTGCTGCTTTTGTACCGCTTTGCAAAGGATTCACTGTATTCGATCCATGCACGATATATTCATTAATCCCATCTTTGTAATAACAATCTTTTCTGCCTGTGTTTATGGAGTATAACTTTTCCGGATTGTTTTCATTTTCACAAAACAAGAGTTCTGAAGGACTATTTGCATAAAGCCATCTCTTGCCAAGTGTTTTGTGATCCAGAATAAGACTGTCATTTGTTAGTCTTTCAATAGATGGCTTATCTGAAGAATAACCCCAGTCCCAGGTATTTCTAAACCAGATATTGGGAAGTACATGTAGGGGAGCAGCTTCAGATCCCCGGTTGAATACGGTTACCTTCATGAGAATATCTTCCGCCGAAGCTTTGGCATATTCTATAAAAACATCGAAATATTTATTCTCATTGAATATACCGGTATCATATATTTCATATTCCGGATCCAGTCTGCCACGCTGTTTGTTCACCTCAACAAGTTCTTCGTAGGGATATTTTTGCTGCGGGTACTTATACAGCATTTTAAGATAGGAATGTGTTGGGGTAGCGTCCAGAAAATAATAAAGTTCTTTTACATCTTCCCCGTGGTTTCCTTCATTACCGCTTAAGCCGAAATATCTTTCCTTCAGAATGGAATCCTTTGTATTCCACAAACTAACGGAAAGGCATAGTTGTAAATTGATGTCGCTCAAACCGCCCAGTCCGTCCTCTCCCCAGCGCCAGGCCTTACTTC
>DATHPV010000680.1:0-6139 GCA_035483495.1 Puia sp. | reverse complement strand
ACAATTCCACATCTGATTTTAATTCAGAAGTTAAAATGAAAGGTTTTAAAGTCTATGAAGTGGATGTAAAGGCTAAGAATGGCCACATCAATCCCGGGAGAATGTATGATTGCAATGTCAATTGCGCTGTAGGTATGGAGCTGATCTTTGATAATAAATCTGTCCGGGTAGTGTATGTAAAAAATCAGATATCTCCCTATTAATTTTCTAATTCTGTATGTCTTTGGATTTTTATGTATTTTCTCCTTTGTGAACGACGTTGAAAAGTTCAGGATACAATAAAATCCCTGATTTCTATATTTAGAATTTGGCCGTAAAATTTGCATTTTCAGAGCATAAAAAGCCAAACACTCATTCATGTTAAGGTAGCTAACTAAGAAACCAATTCGATACCACCCCCCGTATCTTCCTGACCTCTATAACAACTTCGATACCTGTTCTCTACCTTTTTATTTGAAATTCAAAGTAACATTCCAGTAACCAATTGAATAAAAAACCCGGTTTTACCCGGATACCCAACGAATCTTAATGTCTTAAAAATGGTATATAAGCTTTTAAATAGACGCTGGTTAAAAATCACTTTGTGTTGCTTTAGTTCCCTATCACTGATCAGTTGGGATCGCGTACCAAAGAATCTGGCATAGCTAAAAACCGGATGGGGTTCTTTTAATAATGTAAATGAAGAATCTCCTTATACACTGACCCATTTTAACCTTTTAATGTGTATCAGGTTCCCCATATAAAGTGTTCTGGATAGAACTGATAATCATTTCCCTGAAACACGGATGGCATAATAATTACATCTGATTTATCTACTGGGTAAAACTTTTTTGAATTTTACTTAAAAAAATATTCAAATGGACAAATTGGAAAACCGTAAACAAGTGATAACAAATTTGAAACATTTAAAACTCTCCATATGAAATCTTTAGGAATAATATTAATTGTGATTGGTATTCTTATGATGGTTATCAGAGGATTTGTGGTACCGGTGGAAAAAAATGTTGTAGACGTTGGGCCGGTAAAAATAAATAAAACAGAAAATAAGTGGATCGGATGGCCTACATACGCGGGCGCTGTTCTTGTTATTGTTGGAGTGATAGTAACATTATCCGGCAGGAAATCGGTATCGGCTTAGTTTATTTTTCCGTATTTAAATAAAGGACCCTGCCACTTGGATTTCTTGTACGTGTAAATATGATATATAGTCGTGAGTGTACTCTTATCCATTGCGATTTATTATGAAATTGAAGATTTAAAATACACTCGCATTAAAGTAATTGCCACTGGAATAAATAGAAGAGAAATAAAAAGTAAATATTTCTTCCAATTTCCTGTTTTGAAAGCAGCAACTAAAAAGCAGATTGTGTAAGTAATAATTAAAGCAACTGTTATTATTCCCATGAATACAGAAGCATAAGCCCCTGCGGGATGATTATCATACTGTGTGTTTGAGAAGTTAAGCACCTCCAACCACCACAAAAAATACACAACCAAAGTAGAGGTGGATATGATATTAGCTTTTACAAAATTTATTGATTTAGTCATTTCTACTTTGCTGGTTTCTTATGTTATTTGGGCTGAATATTTACACAAAGACAGGTAAGAATTGGTATTAGTTTAATAATTTAAATCTAATTTCTTGTTCCTTCCATGAATTAACATTTTTACCGCCGTTAGTTGCAGGTACCCAAATTTTTACATTTTTTACAAGCCTCATAGCTTCATCCCGAAGAGTTTCAGGGCCACTGATTGAAACAAAATGATGGGAGTAGCCCAAACTATCAACAATGAATCTAGTGACTACCGCGCCTTGTATGTGATTGTCAACATTATAATCTGAGTATATCAAATTCTTCGACAAGTAGTGAAACCACGAACTAATGCCACCCGGGTATTCAGCTTGAATTTCAGGATTTTTATAAATTACGATCTCAGAAGTGTCGGTTTTGATAGTGTCCGTTTGGGCATCAGATGAACACAAACTAAAGGCAAAAGCAATGGTTAAAATAATTTTCATGTGGCGTGTTGATTGGTGATCTAAGATATGAGAAAATAAACAAGATCACAACTAGGGGTTTTTACTTATACTTGTGCGAAGGAAATAAATATATATTTGAGATTGGTTTGGCTTTTCCGCGGAAGATAATTATGCTGGTGCACTGGCTATATCGTGTGGGATGTTACGTTGCCCATAACTATTAAATATGATAAAAAATATAATAATATATTACTTTTTAATTTTTATACCTCTCACTTCGCTGGTGGTATTACGAAAGACTGATGAGGTTGGAATTTATCAATTCGTTGCAGGTTTGTTTATTTATGTTTTTATATATCACCCTTTCATATCTGGCCTTCGGCTCAAGGCTTTGAATTATATAAATAGATCAGAATTTTACAAATGTTTTATACCAGGTTGGATAACTAAATACTTTGGTGTTTTGTTTTTTGACCGCACGAGCATATGATTTTTAGTGAGATAAAATTCAAACAGTGGTTAGAGAAAAATTACGAAAGACAGGTAAGAAAGATATAGAATTGGAAAAAAACCGGGACATTGAAACTTTTATTTTATCAATAGTATTGATTTTTGTCGTTTGTAGTTCGTTCAATCTTCAAAAAAAAGAGTTATTAAGAAAATTTGAAATAGGGAAGTTTTCGTATTCCATGTATAAAGAAAACAAATATCTCCATGATGATAACTGGAATGCTGAATTTTTTGAAGTGTATAGATCAGGAAATATGAAAAGGTTGTGCAGTTCTTATCTATCTGCAAAACGTAATGATTCAATTTTTGTAAAAGGACATTATGTATTTTTTGACGATAAGATTGAATTTACCCAATGCTATTATTATAATAAAAACAACCCCGTTTGGATAGACTCCATCAGAGTGATTTTTTATCCAAATAAAAAAGGCGACTTGATACTAAAGGAGACCATTGAGTTTAAGAATGGTGAGGCTAAAATAGTTACTAATAATAAGATTCCTAATTAGACCATTCCCCAATAATTATTTTTTTATTTTAACCTTACTGTAAGCAAATGGGGTGGTGAAGGGCGGACTCGAACCACCATGGCCGGATTTTCAGTCCGGTGCAATGACCATCTTTGCTACTTCACCCCGGAAAATTATTTTTATTCTCCATTTATCAGCATCGTATCTTCTTTTCTTTTACCCCAATGTTTTCCTTTTGCTCCATCCATCTTCACAATCTTTGGAATAAATTTTCCAACAATATCGATCAGTTGTTTCTGGGATCTCATTACTTCTTCTATGTCTTTATATGCCTGAGGAGCTTCATCAAGTCCTCCGCCAATTAATTTTACTCCATGCTTTTCTAAGGTTTCCCTCAACAAATGATGAGTAATGGATTTAATGGCATTCGTTCTGCTCATCTTCCTTCCGGCTCCGTGAGCCGCGGAAGATAAAGAGGTAATTTGCCCCCTGCCTTTAACAATGAATCCTGGCGCGGTCATGGAACCCGGGATCATGCCGAGCACATTTTTACCAGCAGGAGTCGCCCCTTTTCTGTGAACGATCAGTTCCCTGCCTTCGTAAATTTCTTTCCAGGCAAAATTGTGATGGTTCTCCACCATCGTCAAAGGTTGCCTGCCGAGTTGTGCAGCAATTTTTTGATGAATCACATGATGACAGGCAGATGCATAATCTCCAGCCAGATTCATGGCCATCCAGTATTCAACACCTTCCTGTTCATCAAGTGCAAGCCACGCGAGATTGGCAGCATTATCCGGTAATTTCCTTTTCTCTCTCGCTATCCGGGTATAGTGATTGGCAATATTTGCACCCAGGCCCCTGGAGCCTGAATGAGAAAGTAATCCCAGGTAATTGCCCTGCGGCAAATTCAATATTTCATCCTTCTCGGTTATTTCAACGATTCCAAATTCTACGAAATGATTGCCGGATCCGGAACTTCCTAATTGTTTGGCTGCTCTTCCCTGCAGTCTTTTTAATAGATCAATTTCCTGGAATTCCTTTCTATCTATTACTACATGTTCCGCAGGTTTTTCGAAATCTCTTCCACTTCCAAATAAGGTCGCCTCGTTGAGTTCTCTTGTGAAATACTGTTCTCTCTGAACAAGTTCTTTCGGATTTATATCAAACACAGAAAGGCACATCCGGCAGCCGATATCGACACCAACTCCATATGGGATGATTGCATTTTCAGTGGCCAGAACGCCACCAATCGGCAAACCATAACCAGCATGCGCATCAGGCATTAAAGCACCCGCCACCGAAACGGGCAATTTTGCTGCCTGTTCCATCTGGTGCATTGCACCCTGTTCAATATTTTCGGCGCCGAATACATCCACATGTATCCCGATATCATTCAATTGAATGATGGTACCCTTGTTTTTTTCTCTTGGCATTAACTGCCCTGCAATCAAAGCCAGTACTGCATCTCCGCTAAATTCTACGGGAGACGCCAGTACGCTTCTTAAAATATTCATCACTTCTTCTTTGTCGACATGTTTGTAATTTTTCTCCATCAGGTTCATCGCGAGACTGATCACCGGCCCTTCCGGATACCCGATAGCTCTCAACTCTTTTCCTGATAGTTTCAACTTTGCCATTTTATTAATTTTTATTTTCTATTAAATGTCTTCTGAATCCGATCACTTCGATGGTTTCGTTCTTTTCAGTTTTCTCATTCTGACCTGCGATTTCAGCGACGGCCATCGGCTTCGTGATGGTTGTACTAAATCCAAGGTGGTCACTTAATTTCTGACTTTTCGAAACACTCAGTTTTCCAAATTCATATTTCGCAATCAGTCTTCCTTTTCGAAGTAGCGCACTGTCTACCATCGTCAGCGGACTGTTGAACGTACAGATCAACTGAACACTCAGACAATCAGCCAGCAGTCCATCAGATATATTCAGCAGATTCGAAACAGATGAACCGGCTTTTATTTTCCTGTCCATAATAATGTTCTCTGCATCTTCGATGATCAATACCGTATCCGGATTATCTATCAAAAGTTTGATAAAGTCAGGGTTCAGCATGTCTGATGCAACGTCGGAAGGCACAAACAAAACTCTCTTTTTGATCCGGCCGATAAGATATCGGAGATAGGTGGTCTTGCCTGTTCCCGGTAATCCGTGAAGCAATACAATTCCTTTATCTTTCCTCTGCCTCAGTCTTTTTCGGATCAGATCGTCCGTTTCCCTGAAATCATCCTGATAAAACAGATCCAGATCCAGTCTGGTTCTTTTGATCTCCATGCTTCTCAATTGAAAACCATTGGAGGACCTGACAATCAGATTCATTTCCAGGGGCTCACGTCTTTGCTTTTCTTTAAACTGACTGACAAGCTGATCGATCTCCTGTAGAAATTCCGGCTGAACATTATTATGCAACACTTCACAATAGTTGTCGTCGAATTCCACGATAAAATGATTGTTCAAAATGACTACCGTTTTATCGAACTGAAATTTCCTCTTACTCACATTAAACCAGCGGTACTGATGCGTTTTTTCAATGTGTTCACCGAATTTTAAAATAAATGCATGAAATGCTTTCTCTCCATCTATGCATTTCCGGAAATGCAGACTGGGCAATTCGTTAAAATGAAATAGATATAAGCTGTTGATGTCCAGAAAATGATCGTCGAACACTTGGTTCATGTTGAACACTTTTTGCTGTTCTATATTTCCCATGATTAGGCTTTTATTTATGATAAATGATATGTTATGGGCATAGCATGCCCCTTCATCAAAAATGATTTTTTAAAAATTAAATGTTGCGGATCTATGAAACAAAAAACCCCGCAATCTCTTGCGGGGCCTGGTTTATAGTGAAAGATTTAATTCAATCCATACAGCGCGCCGCAAACGGTTTAACCAATCCCTGGCTAAACGGTGCATTTGAAATGATATAATTTTTTTCCTGGCGCATTTTTATTTATTTAACAATGCAAAGATGAAATAATTATTTCGAAGTTGCTAATTATTTAAAAAAAATATTTTATCTCTTTGATTTAGCTTTTTCCTTTTGCACTATTTTACTGGGTTAGTACTTTTTGTACGTGCAATTAGAAGAAGAATTCGCAAGTGATTTATTCACGTTTGTCCATTCGTAAATGGTACATCAAACGCTTAAGTCGAAGGTTAATAT
>DATHPV010000679.1:0-2182 GCA_035483495.1 Puia sp. | reverse complement strand
TCATTACAGGAAGGATTTAAGTTATATAAGATTGTTTTGGCTAGTTGCTCAGTTGAATCGAGGCTTTGTAAAAACGTAGCTAGTGATTTGGCCTGCTGGAAATCTCCAATTGAATCCCAGCCCGTATCCGGTCCGCACGATTCAAGCAGTCTTACATTATTATTTCTTAGCGCTCCCAAATGATATTGCTGAACCCAATTCTTCTCATGATTCCATATTGCAAAGACATGAAGCATTGCCGATTTAAATATCGCTCTTTCTCCAACTGAAAGCTGTCTGCCACGGCGAATTTTATTAAACACTGCAATGACTAAATCGTCTGTATAATCTTCTGAGTAAATACATTCCAGGCCATGGTCTGAAATGGAACAACCCATAGTTGCAAAAAAATCATGACGCTGTTTTAATGAATCTAAATAAGATTGATAAGACGTAATATTAATACCACTTGCAGTCTCTAATTTGTTTAAATACAAATTAAATTCGCCTGCATCATCTACATTCATTGCCTTATCCGGCCGAAAGGCAGGAAGTACCTTTATTTCAAACGCTTCCTCTTTTATTTTCCGGTGATATTCCAAACTATCCGCAGGATCATCCGTCGTGCAAACAACCCGGACATTCATTTTACGAAGCAAATTCCTTACTGAGTATTCTTTTGTTTGTAGTTTCTGTGTGCAAACATCATAAATTCTTTTTGCACTTTTCGGGTTTAATAATTCATGTACGTCAAAATATCGTTGTAACTCAAGATGTGTCCAATGGTAGAGCGGGTTCCGCAAAGTATAGGGGACGGTATCCGCCCACTTTTCAAATTTTTCAAAATCAGTCTTATCGCCTGTAACATAAGCTTCATCTACTCCGTTAGTTCGCATGGCACGCCATTTATAATGGTCACCATACAACCATATTTGAGTTAGATTTTCAAAATTAATATCATCAGCAATTTGCTGAACAGGCAAATGACAGTGGTAATCTATTATCGGCATTTGTCCAGCAAAATCATGATACATTTCTTTGGCCGCGTTGTTTTGCAACAAAACATCCTGGTCCAGAAATTTCCCCATAAAACGTTTTCAGCTATATCGTTTAAGGCGGCCATTCTCCATAGTTGCTCTCATTCCATTATTAATAATGCTGATTAGTTTATCAGTCACCGATTGCCCAAAATCGGGAAGAACACTCAAATCCTGGTCCCATAAAGTAATATCTTTTAAAACTTCATTAACCAATCTGTCAACAGATACATTTTGCCAGAATTCATTACCTTCTCTCTTTACAGTTTTCATAAAATAAATGTAGGAGGCAAACCCCAATGCAAATAATTCGGGAACTGTGTTACTCTTTTTATAATAGGTGATCAGCATTGGAATGCACCGCATTTTCATTTTACTGCTATAATTAAGTGTCATATTTTCCCAATAATGATTGATATGCGGATTTCGAAATCTCTCAAGCACTTTACTAATAAAACTTTGAACTATATCTGAATCTATTTCATAAGGGATTGAAGGGCCTAGTTCATACCGCATTAAGTCCTCTATGTACTTTCCGATCATTTCATCATCCATGGCCTGCTTAACTGTACCGATGCCGGAGAGAAGCGCAATACCGCAACTTAACGTGTGAGTACCATTCAATAGACGCAACTTTAATTCACGATGTAAGTCAATATCTGGTTCTATTATTACCCCTTCGTCCGCTTCCGCAAAAGATAGTACTTTCTTTATGTGCTCATCGCCCTCGATTGCCCACAACTTATATACTTCACAAACAGTAAGCAACTGATCCTTATAACCAAACTCATTTTCTATTTCACGTTTCATTTCGTCATCAGGCATGCCGGTAACAATTCTGTCAACTAAAGAATTACGAAAATAATTGGAATATTCAATCCAATCTAAAAACGCATACTCAAGCCCGTTCAAATGCGCCAGTTCCAAAACGATAGATTCCAATTTTTCTCCATTATCCGGTATCAGTTCCGTTGGCACGATGACAAACCCACTTTTTTCGCTTCCTCCAAAAGCCATAAATCTTTCATATAAAAATGCGAGTAATTTCCCAGGATAAGAGGTAGGGGGATGACGGCGAATATCTTCATTTACCAGTTTTATCCCAACTTCGGTAGTATTTGAGACGATTACCTGCAAGCTTTGGTTATGTGCACATTCCAAAATTT
>DATHPV010000678.1:0-8073 GCA_035483495.1 Puia sp. | reverse complement strand
CAGGAAATCAACCGCGATTGGATCGATGGTCGATATCGTGTTGAGCAAAGTAGTTCCTACAGTTACAAGATTTCCCAATTTTACCTGACTAAATCCTATCAGGCCATCAAAAGGAGCATATATGGTCGCATATCCCAGGTTGGTTTTAGCAGTTTTCACTGCGTCTTCCGCTGCCTTGACCTGGTTGTTGGCATTATCCAAAGCAATGACCGCATGATCAAGCACCTGTTTGGCAATAGCGTTGTGACTGTTCAGGTAAGTATAACGATCCGCATCCTGTTTTGCCTGAACCTGATTTCCTTCCGCAACTTTCACATTGGCAACTGCCTGATCATAAGCAGCCTGGTACAGTGATCTGTCGATCTCGTATAATTTTTGTCCTTTATTAACGTGCGTGCCTTCTGTAAAAAATATTCCGGTTATATAACCCTGTACTGCCGGATGAAGATCCACCTGGCTCAGGGCTTCTGTTGTTGCAGGGAAATCATCGTAGTAGTATACTTTCTGGGATTTTACTGTAATCAGGTTGACAGGCACCGGCAGATTCGGTGGGGTTTGTTTTTGCTTACAGGAAAAAAACAATACACTCAGTATAATAAATCTGATTGGTAATACTTTTTTCATGAAGAATGCTTAAAGAATCTATTAATGATTATAATATATGATACCCATAGATTTCTGAAGATCTACTTTGTTTGATAAAACCTGAAACAACGCGTTCAAATATCCAATCTGTGACGTAATCAGATTCGATTCAGCAGTAATTACATTAAGATAAGCCACGACTCCCTGTTGATACTGGAGAGTCACGATATCATACACATTTTTTGCCATCGCAACATTATCCTGCATGGTATAGAGATTATACAAGTTCGATTTGTAGTTCGCCAACGCCGTTGTGTACTCGGTATAAATCTCAGATTTCAGACTAATCTGGCTCCAGTCCAGCAGTTGCTCCTGCAGTTTCGATTTCTGTATATTTTTAGTTCGATAGAACCCTGTAAAAATGGGAAGATTTATTGATAGTCCGACAAAGGAATACGGATACACATTAGCATATAGTGCTGCGAGATTATTATTCTCATATTGGAAATCGTAATTGAAAAATCCGGATATGGTAGGTAAAAAAGATAACTTATAATAATCCGTAACCTGGTGTTGCAGGGTCTTGTTCGTCTGGAGGATTTGATATTCTATCCTTTTCTCATATACAAGTTCCTGTGTTGTATCAAACTGGATGTCCTGTTTCATTTCAGTAGTGTCAAAATTGACATTAAATCTTGTTTGAGGAGGCCAGCCCATCAATTGTTTCAGGCTTGCATATTGTGGAATCACATTTTCAACTGCCTGCTTCAGCTGTGACCTGGAATTATTGAGCGATATGGCCGCTTCCTGATAGTCAGTCATGTCGACAATACCACCTACATATTGATGGTAAGCATCATTCAGATTCTTGGTAAGCCGGGCTGTGTCTTCTCTTAAAACGGTTATTTGTTCAATCGTCAAAAGCAAACTGTAGAATGCCTTACTAACAGAGGCAACAAGGTCGATCTTGGCACTATCCGTTACCTGTTCCGATTGCTGCACATAAAAATTCGCGGCTTTGGATGCATATATTAAGCTTGGGCTGAATATGGCCTGACTCACTGTCAGTGCGGGTACTGCAGTATTTACAACACCCGTATGTTGCTTGACGGGCTGGCCAGTCGTGGAATCTGTTATAAAACTTGTCGGCAAAGAGTTATAATGGGTAAAATTTCCCCCAATATTAACTTGAGGCCACCATCCGGATAAATTTATTGCATTGTTGGCCTTGGTAATGGATTGATTAATATATGCCTGAAATAAAACGGGTTGATGTTTAAATGCATAATCTATACACTGACCGAGCGTTAAAGACTGTAAGCTGTCGGAGGGAGAAAGATTTTGTGCTTCTGGACGCAGGAAGGAGAAGATCAAACCAGTAATCAATAAAATCCGGACTACAAACACATCCCTGAATAAACGAAGCTTTTTTAATGCCATACTGAATTTTCTACAAATCCTGTGCTCAGAAACCAGAAGCTTAAATGTATAGATTCTGAGACCCAATTAAAAATCCGAGAAAGCCCGGCGAAATTAAATTATTTGGCAGCAACTGTGCAACCAAAAGTTGTTAATAGGTGATTAATCGATATCAAACGGCGTCTTAAAGGTTTGATTCGAAAATTAACCAAGACCGGTAAACGCAAAAAAAATCCAGCCAATACCTGCAGATATTACAAAAATAACCTCCTGTTGGCGATATAATTCTGTAAATTTAATCAGGCTGTTCAAACTCATCATACAGATGAGAATTGAACCTTTATGCCCGTTTTTAAATTTTTGTGAACATGATCTTACAAAAAGGCAGTCCTGCTCCCGATTTCGATTTGCATGCTACTCCCGACCAAAAATTAAAGTTGTCTGACTTCCGGGGCAAACGAGTTATTCTTGCCTTTTATCCGGCAGACTGGAGCCCTGTTTGCAGCGACCAGATGGCTTTATATAACGAAACCCTGAAATACTTTCATAAGTCCAATGCTGATATTTTGGGTATTTCTGTTGACAGCAAGTGGTGCCATATGGCATTTTCTCAAAGTCGAAAACTTCATTTCCCCCTCCTTTCCGATTTTGAGCCCAAGGGTGAAATTTCAAAAAAATACGGAGCCTTTAATGAACTGGAAGGTGAAAGTCTGAGGGCATTATTCGTGATCGATGAAAAAGGGATTATACAATGGAGTTATCTTTCACCTGATGGAATAAACCCGGGCGCTGACGGCATTCTGGATGCATTGGAAGAAATGGTAACATCAAAAAACAAAACCTGAACCATGTCAAAATTAAAATTGCCTGTGAATGAACAGGATCATAAAAAAGGAAGTTCAACAGCAAAAATTATCCTGGTAGAATATGGCGACTACCAGTGTCCGCATTGCGGAATTGCACATCCATTTACAAAAAAACTCATCAGTCAGTTCAGCCGCGACTTACAATTTGTATTTCGCAATTTCCCGCTACAGGAAATGCATCCTCAGGCGTTGATATCAGCTCAGGCTGCGGAAGCGGCAGATCATCAAAACAAGTTTTGGGAGATGCACGACATGATTTTTGAACATCAAAATATTCTTTCAGCAAACAACCTGATTCTTTTTTCAGAAAATCTTCACCTCGATCCTGCTGTATTTGCAAAGGACTGGAAAAGCAAGATCGTTCTATCCAGAATAGAATCAGATTTTGACAGCGGGATTCGAAGCGGCGTGAACGGTACTCCCACATTTTTCCTGAACGGCTCCCGCCTGGAAACATATGATGAAACGTATGAATCTCTGGCTCTTGCTGTAGAGAACCTGTTGCACATGTCTCATAAAACAAATTGATTTTCTAAAATATCGAAATGGGCCATGGCTCTCCATGGGAGGTTCAATCACTACGACCTCCTTGAAAATTGGATAAATATGTATAATTTAAAAATCATTTCATCTACAGTCAGGCCGGGAAGAAAAGGTCCCGTAGTTGCAAATTGGATAAAAGAAGTAGCAGGGAATCACGGGAGTTTTAATGTGGAGTTATTGGACCTGGGAGAAATAAAACTTCCGATGATGGACGAGCCGAATCATCCAAGACTTAGAAAATACCAACACGATCATACCAAACGATGGAGCGCTAAAATTGATGAAGCCGAGATTTTTATATTTGTAACAGCTGAATATGATTATAACTATCCCGCTCCACTCAGAAATGCTTTGGAATACCTGGTTCATGAATGGCAGTTCAAAGCCGCTGGTATCGTTAGTTACGGAGGAGTTTCAGCAGGAACCAGGGCGGCCAACAGTTTAAAAGCAGATCTGTCCACTCTCAAAATGGTTCCGATAACTGAGTCGGTAAATTTCCCTTTTTTTGAACACAATATCAATGATGACAATGATTTTGAAGTGAATGAAATTTCAATGAAGGCAGCAACGACTATGTTAAATCAACTGGTTCGGTGGACGAAGGGATTAAAAATAATAAAAGAATACACTGGAGTTTAATTTTTATTTACTTTAAAATATATAACAATGGAAACAAAAATCAAATGGGCCATTGATCCCTTTCACAGCGAAATCGCCTTCAAAATCAAACATCTTATGATCTCCAATGTAAAAGGTGTCTTTAAAGAATTTGAAGCCAGCATATACACCACAGGTGATGATTTCATGACTGCAGAAATTGACTGCTGGATAAATCCCGCTTCCATAGATACGGGCAATGCTGACAGAAATACACACCTGAAAGGCGCAGATTTTTTTGATGTGGAGAATCACAAGGAAATTAATTTCACCGCCAACACATACGAAAAAGTTGACGATGACGGTAGTTATGAATTGTATGGCGATTTAACAATCAAAGGAATTACCAAAAGAATTAAACTGGACGTGGAATTCGGTGGTGTTATGAAAGATCCCTGGGGAAACGAAAAAGCCGGCTTTTCTATCAATGGAAAAATAAATCGCAAAGACTGGGGACTTGAATGGAACAGTATGCTGGAAGGTGGTGGACTACTGGTTTCAAATGATGTTTGGATTAGCTGCGAAGTGCAGCTGGCCAAATCAAATGAAGATTCAGATTTAACAACGTCCGGTAAGGATGCAGCAGATGTTGATCAACTATCTGCATGAACTGGTTATCCATATTCGAAGTTGTTTACACAGTCGTTTTAATTTTTGTTTGTTTTCGAATTATTCTGGACACCCGAAGTATAACAAAATCACTGGCTTATCTTTTATTCGCCATTTTTGTTCCTTTTGCGGGGATAATATTCTATTTCCTTTTTGGAATTAATTACCGTACCAGAAAAATGTACAGCAAGAAATTAGTCGACGACGACGAGTTATCGGCAAGGCTAAACAAACAGATCTATCAATATTCCAGGAAAACACTCGATGAAAGTGACGCCGCCGTTCAAAGCAATAAGGAACTCGCATTCATGCTTCTGAAAGAAACACTGAGTCCTCTAACAGCGAACAATTCAGTAAAGATTCTGGTAAACGGAGAAAATAAATTCCCTGAAGTTTTGAAGGCACTAAAAGAAGCTAAAAATCATATTCATCTTGAATATTATATTTATGAGGATGACGAAATCGGCCGGGAGATTGAACAGATACTTATTCAGAAAGCGAAAGAAGGAGTAGCCGTTCGTTTTATTTATGATGATTTTGGAAGTCGTTCCATTCGGCGAACATTGGCACGAAGACTAAATGAAAATGGCGTAAAAGCTTTTCCCTTCCTGCGGATTTATTTTATAGCATTAGCGAACCGGCTCAATTACAGAAATCATCGAAAAATAATTGTGATAGATGGCAAGACTGCATTTGTGGGTGGGATAAACGTCGACGATCGTTATATAAACAAAGATAAAAATAAGACGTTCTGGAGAGACACCCATTTGCGAATCGATGGTCCGGGTATTCAATATCTTCAATATCTGTTTTTTTGTGACTGGAACTTCTGCGCAGACGAAAAACTACATCCGGATCAACATTTTTTCCCGCCGGAACATGCTCTGCCTGTGAATGGCAAAAAAATTGTGCAGATAGCGGCAAGCGGTCCTGACTCGGGTGCACCAGCCATTTTATTCTCTATTTTGCAGGCAATCGGTCTTGCAACTAAAGAAATTCTCATAACGACCCCTTATTTTATTCCTGGTGACGGACTATTGGATGCTTTGACTATTGCTTCTCTGAGTGGGGTAAAAGTAAAGATGCTGGTTCCCGGAATATCTGATTCTATACTGGTAAATGCAGCAGCCAGATCATATTATATTGATCTGATGAGAAGAGGTGTTGAAATTTATTTATACAACAAAGGATTCGTACATGCGAAAACAATGGTAACTGACAATAATATAGCAATGATTGGCACGGCAAATATGGATTCCCGAAGTTTCGACCTGAATTTCGAAGTGAATGCAATCGTCTATGATAGCGAGACGGCCGATGAACTCAGGGCAATTTTTTATGACGATCTAAAAGACGCGGAAAAAATTGATTTTCATATCTGGCGAAAACGACCCGTTTATAAACAATTTTTTGAGAAAGCGGCAAGACTTGTTTCGCCGCTTTTATAAATTATCAATTCGAAAAGTGGACTGCACTGGGATCGAACCAGTGACCTCTGCCTTGTCGAGGCAGCGCTCTAAACCAGCTGAGCTAGCAGTCCTTGGAAGCTTAAGGCGTAACGCTTAAGGCTTAACGCTTAACGCTTAACGCGTAAATCGTAACGTCTAAAGTCCAAAGTTCGAAGTTTTTCCCAAGGTCAGCCTTGAAAATATTATTCTAATATCGTAAAAAAACCAATCCCTTTTTTTATCCCCGCTTAAGCCTTACGCGTTAAGCGTTAAGCGTTACGCCTTACGCCTTCTTTCTATTTCTTTATTTATTAAGGCGAGCTCTCTTCCCGTTTGTCCACTGAGAGAACTGTTTTCTTCAGCTCTCCTCATCAAATATGGAATAACATCTTCAATAGGACCAAAAGGAAGATACTTGCTGACAGAACACCCTGCTTTAGCAAGATTAAAAGTTATATTGTCACTCATTCCATAAAGCTGAGAAAAATGGATATGCGGATGTGAGAAAGAAATACCTTTTTCATTCAATATTTCGGTTGCACGAAGATTACTGTAATCATTATGCGAAGCAATGATAGATGCTATGTGGTCGATATGATCGATGCAATATACCACACTGGCATTATAATCACGATCCGTTGCTTCCTTATCCCTTTGAATTGGAGAAGAATATTGGTTTTCGGCCGCCCTTGCTCTCTCCTTCTCCATATAAGCCCCCCGAACCAGTTTTACACCCAGTACAAATTCTTTGAGTTCCGCAGCTTCGAGCATATCTTTTAGAAATGAAAGGCGGTCGTGGCGATACAATTGGACAGTATTGTATACGGTTACCTTTCCTTTATTGAAAATCTGCATCATCTGTATACTCAGAACATCCACCGGATCCTGTATCCAGGTTTCTTCCGCATCAATCAGTACTCCTATATCTTTTGCAGAAGCCTGTACGCAAATTTTCTTCATGCGCGCCTGGACACGCTCCCATTCCTCCAATTCACCGGATGTAAAAGACGCGAGCGCAGTAGCGTAGCGTTTCATTAAAGGACCAGAACTAAGATCCAGTGAGCGGTCCAGCTTCTCCAGTAATTCGAATCTGGCAAATCCCGTTACTTTAATACTTATGAAAGGGATATTGGTTTGCGAAGCCGCGTAGTTGATCACACGAATAAATTCTTCACAGGCATGATCAAATCCCGATTCTCCATCATTTCCGCCCTCGACACCATAATCCAGAATAACCTTTACATTATATTTCGAAAGCATGCCCGCAACCGGAGCAGTTTCTTTCAATGTTTCTCCTCCTACGAACTGTGAGAAAATAGTTTTGCGAATTAATCCTTTTATTGGCAACTTAAAACGAATCGCCAGTGGCGTTAAACGGGTTCCCCATCTGACCAGAAAAGAAGACCCCATACTCTTAAAAAGAAATTTTGCTTTTTTGAGTTCTGCGTTCGATTTGTAAGCAAAAGCATTTTCAGTATTCTCGAAAGAAACAGTTTGTTCCATCATAATAATCAGACTGCAGCAAAAGTAAAGCTTAGCGTGTAAAGCTCAAAGCGAAACGCTTAACGCTGAGGGCTAAAGCAGGAAAACTTCCCCATGCTTAAACTAAATCTTGTAAACTTTAAAACTGCGTTCTACGTTAAGCGTTTCGCGTTTAGCTTTAAGCTTTAGGCTTAATATCGTAATTTCGACCATCTTCATGAAGATTCTTCAAACCTGCATTTACAGACTTTCGATCCCGATGACCCCCTTCCAGATTGCGACGGGCACCATGTATCATGCACAAAATTTATTTTTAAGAATAACAACTGATGAGGGGATTACCGGGGTAGGCGAATGTTCAGCCTTCCCAATGATTGTAGGTGAAACACAGTCGACCTGTTTCGAAATGGCAAAAGAATTTGCGCTGCTCTGGAAAAACAAAGAAGCAGACGATATCCAGGCAC